>JBEGJS010000141.1:0-12935 GCA_041184485.1 Actinomycetota bacterium
TCGCTCTCGAAACCGGCAGGGTCAGTGGCCGCTAGGTTCACCACGACTCCGCGATCGCCATTGACGGTGACCGCGCGTGCATATGGGTCAACGGCCAGGTTGAACATGCCGTTGACGTGCACTTTGTACATGTAGGCCTTGCCGTTTAGGTCGCCGTTCACCTCGGCCAGCCAAGTGCCCTTGACGTCCTTGGTCATGTCGTAGACCGTCGCGTCGTTGTAATCCTGGTTGAGAGTGTCGAGCACCAAAACTTGCACACCTTCAGCGGTTGGTGCCCAGACGCGGAACTTGGTGGACTCGGCAGTCCAGGTGTTGCCCAGATCGTCACCAGTGTAGGTGAACGCGGCGTTGAAGCCGTCGGAGTTCATCAGGGCGCCAATGGTGACGGTCGCGTCGCCGAAGTCAGGGTTTACACCGTGAGCCGGCAGAGCGATGTGGTAGGTGGTGCCGAAAGTGATGTCTTCGGCGAGAGTGAGCTCAAGCTGTGAGGTCTGGTCTCCAGTGCCATCGCCAGCGGTGCCGTTTAGAGCCTTCACGGATGCGATGGTTGCGCCACCGTCAATCGAAAGACCCTCGTTGTCGGTGCCTGTGAAAGTAATCGAACCGTTCAGAGTGACAGTGACCTTGCGGAAGTCATCGATGGTGGCGCTCAGGATCGTTGGCTGAATATCTGGCGAGCTTTGATAGATCTTGGCGTCACCCTGCACAATCCAGACTTCGGCGTTATTAGCGTCGTTAAAGGCGATAAAGCGGTCAGCCCCTGTGTCTTTGGACCCGCTCCAGTCAGGCTTTGAGCGAATGATTACGCCCATGTCCTTGTAGCCGTCCATTCTGTCGACAAGCACAGTTACGTACGCCCCAAATTCATCGGTGCCATTGGTGTATGCCCCACCGGTGTCGCCAGCAAACGAAAACCCAGTAGGCGAGACCTCTTGATCCTTACCAGCGTTGTCATCGCGCCACAGGTAGGCGTTCCAACCTTCGTAGTCGGCACCTGGTCGCTGATAGTGAATGGTCAAAGAGACCGTGCCCTGCAGTGCGGCGGACGCCTTTGCGGTGGCGCCGGTAACCGCAAAGGTCAGCGCCAGGCCAAGAATCGCAATGACAGATACGAAACGACGGGAAATTTGGGAGATTTGCATAACCGAGAGCGCTCCAACGTGAAATGAAAGGTGACAGTGGTCACATTTCTAGCCTAGGTCGATTTGGGCAACTCAGGATCAACTCAAGCGTTTACAAAGGCAACGAACGCGTAACGGCTAGCCGACAAGTTCGGGCGTCTTCATTGTGGGGCGTGCGGGACTTGAACCCGCGACCGACGGATTATGAGTCCGCTGCTCTAACCGGCTGAGCTAACGCCCCCAGATGTTCTAGTCAAGACTACCCAAGTCATAAAGGTTGCTGTTGATAACCGAGTCGGTCTGCCTAGGTGTGGTTGAATGAAAGAACGTCTGGAGGACTAATGAAACACGCATCCCCGATTCGATTTGCAACCTCTCTGGTAGCGACTTGCGCCCTTGTGTTTGCGGGACTCATCGCAACACCATCTGCCGCCAACGCCGCCGGCGATGTATCGGTCACAGTTCTCGACTCTGTCTCGCTAGCGCCTATCGATGGTGCCTTCGTCTCACTCATCGCCACTGCTCCTTCAGACAGCGACGGCGATGGTCTGCTAGACGTTGACACCGGTTCGGCAGTAGTCGGAGGCAGGGCGGACGCATCCGGAATTTTTGCACCTACGAAAACTGATCTGTCTGCACTTGATGATGCGCGCTACGGAGTAGTTGCAACCGCAGCGGGATACCAGTCGCTGGCCTCGAGCCTCACCGTCGCCTCGTCCGCCGGAACCGTAACGGTCAAACTCGTTTCCTCGGGCCAAGCCCTCACAGCACTTTCGGCGTTTGGCGGCAGCTTCACGGGCGTTGCAGCTGACGGTCGCAAAGGCGTTTTCTATGCCACGAGCACCTCTATTCCCTCGGTCTTCAGGTCGACTGACTACGCGGGATCATGGTCACCAACCAACCTCCTTCGCGATGAGGGTGTTGATGTCGGAAGCACAGACGGAATCCAGGGACTAGCTAGCGGCAGCCTGGCCTCGAATCTCGTCACGAGCGGATACCCGGGCGAAGTTGCAGTGACGGTTGGAAACACCGAGTGGTACTCCCGTGACTTTGGAAATAACTGGCACAGTTTCGAGCTGCCCGCGGCAAATCCCACCTATGTCGGGTGGGCGCACGCGCACGCAGCTGACACGACAGACCACGCGAGCCTGATGGTCTTCAGCTATGCGAGCAACGCCGACCTCGCCTACGCATTTATGCCGACTGGAAACGAAGGCACAGCCATCGGTGCATCCGGAAAAGTCGAGAAGACAATTACGCCGACTGTGCTGAGCGGCGCCGGATCCTTGCGCGACTCTTCTACCGACCTGGTTGCCGTCGCTGCGGGTGCATCCTCGGTGTTTATCGCCGTTCAACAGGGCCTGGCGGGAACCCGAATCTTCGAGGTCACGCCAGCAGACACCTCGATCGTGCGATCGGCTATGCAGCCGATTCTCGTGCCGGAACTAACGCGAAGCACTGCCAACGGCAACGCGAACCCTGACACACGGGATGTGCTTCTCTTCGGCGGTCAATCAAACGTTGACGGTGTTCCGAGCTCCCTCACCGTTTACGACCGCACTAGCGTTGGCTCCTCAACAACCGCAACCGTTGCTATGGCATCACTGTCAGCTAACGCCGACGGCATAGATGTTTGGAGCACCAGTTCCTCGATCTGGACCGATCAAGCAGGAGGTGGTTTTCAGCCAGCTACAGGCGCCGTTGGAGACAAGACATCGGGCAAGGTGGCTCCGAGCTGTTCGGAGCAAGCCGGCCCCGTGCGTGGCTCCCTCGCCCCGATGTTTGCGGGGGTTGGCAACTTCGATGCTTGGCAAGACGGCGCTACCGTTGCGGCCATCCGATCATGCGTGTTTATTCACGTTCTAGCGGAGTCCACCATCGATGGCACCGTGATTCCAGCGGGAGCCGTTTTGGCCCTGGATGTCAGCGGAGTGAGCGGTTCAGCTTCGGGCGTCTTCGATGCCGGCTTCGACTTCGGCCAGAGCGATGAAGTGATGCTGGCAACCAACGGTTTCGGCGGCTTGACCAAGTCGGCCACATGGCTCACCGGCGGTGCGGATGGTTCGGTGCGAAACGTAGATAACGTCTATGGATATCGTCCACTTTTTGCTGCCGCTGCTGACACGGCAGACAACTACGTGCAGAACCAAGCTGCGGCGGGCACAGATATCTCAAGCGGTGGATTCAGCGCCAAGGGACTCACCGCGGCTCGCATCAACGACCTAAGTTTCGACCCGGTAGACCCTTCTGCGCAGCTCGTGTCGCTTGCCAAGGATGGCGGAAACCGCACCCTGATGAGTGTGGACTCCGGCGCTTCGTTCTTTACGGTCGGCCCAGCCAGTGACGCTAATACTTGGTGGGTAGACGGCACCGGCCAGCATTGGATCGCCGGCGGCGAATCTGGTTCGGCCAGCAGCATGCTTGCGGTGCGCCAGTTCAGCCAGGATGACCTCGCGAACACACAAATCGACGTGGTCGAGGGTGGGCTGGATCCCGATGATCCAAACTACCTGGGCATTCGCCTGGGACTCTCCGAGCCTTTTGCAGACTTCGGCGCTTCTCAGTTCAAGACGTCGGGTCAGCAAACGGCGAAGGTACAAGCGCTTCAGGGAGTCGCCAACACTTCGAGCATGCTCATGGCAGCTGGCAATGACTCAAGCTCCTCGCTCGCTCTAGTTACGCTTGCGGGCGAACCTGGCGCAGAGACTATCGGCAGCTCAAAGTTCATGAACTCGGCGGGCTCGTGGGTCGGCAGCATTTCGACCCCAAGCTTCTCAGGCGTTTCGGTAAGCGCAATCCGCTACTGTCCAGCTGGCTCGGCAAACTCGGTCGCCGACAAGGCGTTTATCGCATTGGCCGACCAAGTAGGCAATGCATCGGGCGGAGTCCGTGTTTTGTCTAACGTTGCAGGCGGCTCGCCAACAATGTCGAGCCCGGCCGCGAGCGGCCTAACGCTCTCCCCCAACGACAACATCCGCGACCTTCAGGTCGACTGCGACAGTGGTGTAATCGCCCTCGTCTCGCGCGCTGCAACCGGTGGCGCATCGCCGAGCTCACCGGTCATCTTTGCCTCGAACAACGCCGGCGCATCTTTCAAGCCCGTGACTAAGAACGCTGGCCAGGCCGTAGGCTCAACCCTTAACGATCTCGAGGGTGTCACCGTAAAGAGCGATTCCGCATTTGCAACCTTTGACATCGTTGCTACCTCGATTGCTGGCGATGTAATCACCGGCAACGCCAAGCTGAGCGACTTCTCTAAAGACAGCATCAGCATGGCGCTGAAGTCGGTAAACGATCCATTCAGCCAGATTGCCACGACCATCAACGGAGAACTACCCGGCGATCTAGAGTTCAGCCCTAGCAATACCTCGGTTGGCAACTACATCACGCTGACGGGTAGCCAGGTGTCGCACACTCCAACTGCTCAGACCGCCCAGCTTGCCACCGCCTCAGGCCTATTCAAACTGAATCTTGCGCTCGCCAAACTGATTCCTTCTAAGCCATCGGATACAGTCACGGCGACAGTAAAAATTGGCGCAGGTGATGTAGCCACCTGGACCGGCGCAGTGACTCTGACCCAGGACAAAACGGCATTGATTTCTGCCACCGCTGCTAGCTCTTTGCCCGTAACCATCACCACCTCTTCGCCGTGTGTATTCTCGGCCGGAACCCTGAGCTCCAACGCCAGCAGCGGCCAATGCAAGGTGACTTTCGTGACTGCAGGTAATAACAGCTATGCGCCAGCAAATGAGACGCGCACGGTGACACTTGCACCAGCGCCTCCAAAGCTTGACGATGCAATCCTCGTCACGTACAAAACAGGCGGGGAGTCACCAACGACCTGGACCTTCAACGAGCCAAGCTTGCCGAATGGTGTCTCAACCACGGTCACGGCCAGCTCTGCGAGCGGTCTTGCAGTGACGGTCGCGCTTAGTAGTGGCAACTGCTCGTTTACGAATGGGGTTCTTACCGCCGCCGCGCCTTCGGGCACCTGCCAATTGGCCTTCAGTACGCTCGGAAACAAGGACTACTACGCGGCCAACGTCACGCGCGTAATGAACCTCGTGCACAGAGTCGACACTCTAGGTGTGAGCGTTGCAGTAGGGGCCGCACCGGCTGCAGATGGCGCACAAGCTGCCGCATGGACCAACACACCAATCACCCTGCGCTACGGCGACGTTGCCAAGTTCAATGCAGGCGCCGCGAGCAAAGCTCAGGTTCAAAGCAGTGTCGCCGGAAGTTGCACCCTGAACAACGGCATCCTGGCGGCAACTGCTGGCAGCGGCAGCTGCACAGTGACGTTCACCACCACCGGCGCTCAGGGATGGGACGCGATTTCAGAAACCCGCGTTGCGAACCTAGCCCTTGGCCTAGACGGAATTCAGGTTGTCATTGCCGATTCACAGGGCGAGCGCGCTTGGGATGCGGGCGACATAGAGATCGCCTACGGCGCCAAGGCGACCATCAAGACATCGACAAAGAGCGGCAATGCGGTCAAGATTGCGGCAACGGGCTCCTGTTCGCTAGCAAACGGCCTCCTGACGGCCACCGCTGGCGCTGGCAAGTGTGAGCTGAAATTCACAACTACGGCAAGCGCAAAATTCGCTGCATCAACCGTCACTAGGACTTTCAATCTCAAGAAAGCTCAAGACGTTATTTCGCTCTCAAAGGCCCCTAAGGATCAGAGTTCGAGCGACTGGCCCGCAGGCCAAGCCGCAGTTCTCGCGTTCGGCTCCTCCATCTCAGTCGCCGCGAACTCGAGCAGTGCCCTTCCACTCACCTACGAGGTGACTGGCCCCTGCAGCCTAGATTCAGGCGTTCTGTCCTCAACCACAGGAACCGGCTCCTGCACCATTCGAGTTAGCACCGCGGGCACTGCCAACGTGAGCGGCGCTCTAGAGGTTCGCGAGGTTTCCCTCGCTAGGGCTGCGGACTCCATCAGCGCAACGCTTGCAATAGACGGCAGCGCGCCATTCGATTGGACCCAGGCGACGACCGACCTTCGAAGCGACAAGAGCGCCGAGATTTCGGCCCAGAGTTCGTCGCAACGGGATGTCACGATCACCGCTGAAGGAAGCTGTGTCTTTGCGGATGCAACGCTTCACTCAACGGCGAACACGGGTACTTGCAAGGTCACCGCATCCGTAGCCCAGGACGACAAGTACGAAGCGATAAGTCGGACTTGGACCCTCAAGATCACCGCCAAGCCAGTCATCCAAGACACCCTTGCAGTGAGCTTCAGGCAGCTGTTCGCAAGCGAAGAGAACTGGACGCCATGGACCCCCCTAGCCTCCACGGGAGCCGTTGCTCGCTACGGAAGCCAAATCCAGCTTTCTAGCAAGACCCTTAGCGGCACCGAGGCGACTTTCGCGGCAACGGGATCCTGCTCACTAAAGGCTAAGACGCTGAGCATCACGGCCGGCGCGGGAACCTGCACAGTAAAGGCGACCGTTGCAAGCACCGATGGTTTCAAGGGCACCTCGACAAGCAGAGTATTTAAGCTTTCGCTCGCGTCGGTCGCCCAGGTGAAGCTAACGAGTATGAAGGTGGGCGGCAAGCAGGCGCTAGAGACAGTCCAGAAGATCGGCGCAAAGCAGGTCAAGCTAACTTATGCACTGGCCCCTGCTAGCACTGGCATCTGCCAAATAGTTGGTGGCTCAGTGGTGGCTAAAAAGCGAGGCGCGTGCACGCTCACGGTCACGGCCGCTGCAGTGCCGGGCCTTGTGCAGGCTTACCGTGAGTCCGTGTCGATAAAGGTGGGTTGAGACCTAGTCTCGTAGCCTGTCGGCTACCTTCTTGACTGCCTTCTTGACCTTCTCGTTTGCTTCTTTAAGGTCATCACGAACCTCGCTGGCGCGCTCGCGAATGTCATCGCGAACCTCATCTACGAAGTCGCGCAACTCCTGGGTTCCCTCGCGAAGCGCCTGAACCCGGGCTTTGAAGGCAGGAGACAGGACTCCAATGGCCTGTGTGTAGTCAGAGAGGTTGTCGCTGGACTCGTGGCTTAGATTCTCTTCGCCACGGTACAGGTCTTCGAAAATAGCTAGGGTGGTCTGAATATCGTGAGCTTGGATCAGGTGCAATGAGTTGTCGGACAACCGGTCCAACTCTGCCTGGTCTGCCGTTATGACGTCGAGCAAACGATCTTTGAAGGCATTGACGTCATCTGGAGCAAAGAGATAGCCATTGTCGCCGTGGTGCACGAGGTGAGGCAGTGCCATGGCGTCAGCAGCCACCACGGGGCGGCCTGAGGCCATTGCCTCCATCGTTGCGATGCTCTGGAGTTCGGCGATTGATGGCATGGCAAAAACGGTTGCTCGTTCGTATGCCCTTGGCAGCTCTTCTTCGGTGATGTGCCCCGCAAAAGTCACCGAGCCGGCGATACCAAGTTGATTGGCAAGCGACTTTAGGTGGTCGCGTTCGCCACCATTGCCCACGATCTCAACCTGCACACCGAGATCCCGAGGCATAAGGGCAACCGCCTTCAAGAGATTGTGGATGTGCTTCTCAAAGTCGAGACGACCAAGAAAGAGAATCCTCGGCGGTTTATTGCTGATCCTGGTGTTGTTAGCGAACTTGCTCGCATCGATTCCACACGAGATGGCCAATACGTTTGGCACGTTGGCTTTCTCAGAGAGAAGCATGGCCGCCCGGCGGGTAGGTGTAGTCACCTGGTCTGCCTGACGCAACACGCGACCCACATCATTCCAGAGCCACCGGGTGCCCGCGCGCTGAAGAAAGCCAGGAACCGGGAGGTAGCGAAGCATGTTTTCGGGCATGAAGTGGTTGGTTGCCAGAACTCGAACACCCATTTGCTTGGCCACCCGCACGAATGGTCTACCAAGAATGAAGTGCGACTGAATGTGCACGGCGTCTGGCTTAACCTCGGCGAGAATGCGCCTGGCCTGACCGCGCAGTTTCAAAAAGTGAGCGTAGTGGAGAGTCTCATGACCTGGAACCCTCGACGACTTGAGTCTGTGCACCGTCATCGGCGACCCGTCGTGGGTCTCTGTTCTGGCTCCAACGAAACCGTCAACGGATGGCGCGACGATGTGCACTTGATTTCCGCGCCTGACCAATCCGCCCGAAAGGCGTTCGGCAAACCGCGCGGCACCGTTGATGTCTGGCGGAAAAAGGTCGGCCACAACAAGGACTGTTAGCGGATTTGGAGTGGCGCCTGAGGTGCTTTCGTTCACTGATTCCTAAGTAGAAGCATCGTTTGTGGAGACATCCACAATTTTACCGCTGGCTTAGCGGTGGCGACGGAGGCGTGCGTGCAAGTCCGCGCGGCTTAGGTTGGGCTTCTTGAGCGCCAGGTCGGGATGCACCAGTGAAAGAAGGTAGACGCCAACCACTGCCGCGCCGCCAGAGGCTAGCCACGAGAGATAAACGAGCGGCGTGGCTTGCCCGGCCTCGCCAAGAACAACGATGGCTATCGAAACGGCCACGATAGGGTCGATGACCGTGAGTCCAGCAATCACCAGATCTGGCGGACCTGAGGCATACGCGTTTTGCACAAACCAGGCCCCGATACCACCGGCGGTCAAGCTGCCGACTACGCAAAGCAGAGTCAGCCACTCACGATCCAAGTGCATCCAATCCATGGCAAGCACACGTTGCAGAACCACCTTGGCAAAAGTCGCCACGAAGCCATACAGGAGGCCAGCACAGAGGATGTAGGTAAAGGCCTTGCTGCGGTGACGACCAAACCGCAGGTACCAAAATGCCAATACGGCGAGGATGATGCCGAGCAGCGAGAGCACAGAGATTAGATCGCTGTCGGTCAGGGCTCTCTCGTCGGCAATCCCGGCGGCCTGCGTCACGAATCCGGCGATGCCGACTACGCAGGTGCTGATCGCAATAATGGTTCCGCGAGTGAGCTTCTCACCCTTGGAACGCGCGTGCAGGATGGACGAGAGTACGAGTGCGAGTGCCCCGATTGGTTGCACGACGATCAACGGCGCGAGCGCCAGGGACGCGAATTGAGCGAGAGCGCCGATCATAAGCACACCAACGCCGGTCAACCACTTAGGCCGACGAATCAGAACTAGCAGCTGTTTGAAGCTGAGTCCGTTGCGGAGACCACGCTTTTGCTTGCTGTCTTGTTTTACCGCCTCGTTTTGGTATTGCGCGCCAAACGCCATAGCAAAAGCACCAAGAAGCGCTAGCGCAATGGCCAGAAAACGCATGAAACTCCAAACAAGAGTGCGAACCGTTGATAGATACAAACCTACCTTTTCGGCGCGGTTTGCCGATGCAAAGTCCGACTAAATTGGACTAATGGCCATTCGACCCATCGTCATTACGGGCAATCCCGTGTTGCACTCCCGCGCTCAAGAAGTCACCGAATTCGATGCCGACCTGCGAGTACTCGTGGCCGACATGTTCGACACTATGGAGGCAGCGCCAGGAGTTGGCTTGGCAGCGCCGCAGGTGGGTGTCCCCCTGCGGGTATTCGTATACGACTACGACGATGACCATGGCTTGCCGCGAAGGGGTGTCGTCATTAACCCGGTTCTAACGCTCGGCCCGATTTCAACCGAAGCGCCTGACGAGGATACCGAGATTGAGGGCTGCCTTTCGTTTCCAGGCGAACGATTTCCGCTAAAGAGAGCAGAGAAAGTCGTTTTGACCGGCGTGGATCTCGATCAGAAACCGCTTAGGTTCGAGGCAGATGGTTGGTTCGCAAGAATTTTCCAACATGAATTCGATCACCTGGATGGACTCCTCTACGTCGACCGCTTGGCTGAGCCATACAAGTCGGAAGCCATCGAACTAATTGCAGAGATTGGCTGGGGTAAGCCAGGTTTTAGCTGGCTGCCTGGTAGGGACAAACTAGAGGACTAGGCCATCCATCCGAGAAATCGGAGGAGCGCCGCTAGCCCCGCAGCGAGCACGACAATCACGATGAATGGCACTTTTCGCCAGGCGAGAATGGCCGCTAACGCCACGGCAGGCACCCGAGCGTCAATCACTAACCCCGACTTCGAAGCGAAGGTCTGAACGCCTACTAGAGCCGCAAGCAGCGAGACGGTCATAAACGAGGCGATGCGTGCCACTCGAGGGTGAGAGAGCGCACGCTCGGGAATCAAAAATCCGAGCAACTTCCACGAGTAGACGGCAAGGCTGCCAAGCAAAATCGCCATCCAGGTGTTCACTCGCCACCCGCCTTAGGCCGTTTTTCGAACCAGCCGATGACGACGGCTGAAATACCCGCCACTAACACCGGAATGCCAGCCGGTAGCAGGGGCGTGAGGGCCACAGCCAGAGCTATGGAGATGATCGCCACAAGACGTGCCTGCCCCGTGTCAAGACGAGCCCAGATCAGCGCCACGAACGCTGCGGCGGCGGCGGCATCGAGCCCAAACTTCGAGACATCGCCGAGCGAGCTACCGAGAAAGGCACCGAGCAGTGTCGCGCTGTTCCAGAAAAGATATACGAAGCCGCCTGTGAGCCAGAAGCCCAAACGCTGACTCTTGAGACCGGTTTGAGAAATGCTGACCAGCGTCGATTCGTCGATGGTGACCATCGCCGGCACCAGCTTTGCCAGCCCTACCTTGCTGAGAATTGGCGCCATACGCACCGCGTAGAAGCCGTTTCGCACGCCGAGGAGCCAGGCCGAGGCGACAGCGGCACCGAGGCTCGCCGTTCCGCCTGTTGCGAAGACACCGATAAAAGCAAACTGCGAGCCACCGCTGAACATTAGGAGGCTGAGCGCCATGGTTTGCCAAATGTCGAGCCCCGAAGTCGCCGCCAGGGCCCCGAATGAGATGCCGTAGAGCCCGGTGGCGAGGCCCACTCCGAGCGAAACACTGAAGACCGAACCCTTAGCTTCTGGCATTTAGCTTTCCGTTCTCATACAGCGCCAGAAAGAACTGCTGCCTAGTGGCAAAGCCAAAGCCACGCCCGATCTTTTCGAGACGGCGCCTGACCCTGAAGGTCTGTTCTCCGATCTCAGCCGCAATTGCGGAATCCTCGTTTCCTGCGGCAAAGAGGGCTACGGCAGCGGCGTCGGCGTCGGCAAGGGTGTTCAAACCGAGGGCAAGAGCAGGATTCGGTCGAGCTGCAACCTGCATTTTCTCGAACAGTTCGAGGAGCTCAACTCGCGGCACGCTTGGGCCACCAAACGCATTGGTCCTAATCGATTGCAGCACAGTCTCTGGATAAGGATCGAGGGGCAACACATCGCTGACACCCGACCGCACCATCCGCAAGCGAAGGCCATCGTTGAATCCGACATTCAGCAGCACCACGGGAATCTGCTTAGCGTCGCTCGCAAGCAGCCGCTCCCCTAGTTGCTCGGCGAAGTCCGCGCCCGTCATCCCTGCTAAGAAATATTCGACTAGGAGCACGTCTACGAGGGCATCTGGAAGGCGTTCCAACGCCGCCGCGGCGCTGGACTCCTCGAACACATACTCGAGATCCTCCTGCGAGGCTATTAGCTGCCTAAGACCAAACCTGAAGTCGGCGTCAGAGTGAACAACGCCAACACGGATGGAGCGACTCAACTCACACCCTCGTTGCCGTCTACGCCAACCGAGCGAATATTAGGAAAGATGACCGAAAGCGTGAAACCCACTCCGGGCACACGCGTCGCCTCGACGGTTCCATCGAACAACTTGGCTCGCTGCCTCATGGCGTGGATTCCAGGGCCGTCGATTTGCTCGACTAGGGCTTCGAGATCATCGGCAATGTCGTAGCCAATCTGCTGCTCATCACCGAAGCTGTTCTGCGCATCCTCAACCTGAATGCCGTTGTCCTTGACCAGAATCTGCAAACCCTCGGGTGTCCAGCTGAACTCGATCCAGACACTCGAACCGACCGGGTTGTGCTTAGCCACGTTTTCGAGAGCATCAAACAGGATTCTGTAAATGGCCTGTGATGCCCCGATAGAAAGGTCTAGCGGTTCCCCAACGGATTGCACGCTGATTCCGAAACCCGACTGTCTGAAGTTGACCACCAGGGCTTCAAGCGAGTCGAGACGCGGTGCCGGCTCAAGTAGGTCGCTCGGGTCGTTGGCCAAGAGGTCCTGAAGACGCCTAAGTTCTGTCTGCGCCTCACGCGAGTGCCTAGAGACTCGAGCGAAAGACTCGGATGCGATAGCGGGGTTAGCCTTTGTGGCGAAACTCGCACCGTCGGCAACGCTCAACAGGTTCGCCATGCGCTGCACGGCAACCGACGTGACCTCTTTGGCTATGTCCAATCGAGCGGCCAGGTCTGCCAGTTCGTACTGCATCGCGCGCTGCGCGCGACTCACGACAGCCTGATCAAGATCGGTGCCGACGTGCAAGAGTCGAGTGATTAGCAGGCGCCCCAGCAACCAAGCAAGGGAGTTGATAGCGATGACTAGGACACCACTGATCGCGAAGATCGAGAGGCGCCCGTTCTCGTTGGCTAGGTCAACGCCATAGATCGCGGTGTGCAGGGGCAATCCATAGGCAATCTGCCAGGCCACCACGAACCCCGCCAGGTTGGCTGCAATGACCGAGATTTGCCGCCATAGGGCGTTCGCGAATGCCGCGATTAGGAAGATCGCGAAGCTTGTGGAAAGGCTGGCGACCAGTGGGTAGAGACCGAGCACCAGCTCGAGAGCTGTTCCGAGGACGAAGGAAAGCGCCGTTAACCAGGCGCGGCTTCTAGCAAAGACCAAGCCAACACTGAGCACGAGGCTGCACGCGAGCGCCGGCCATCCCTGAAGAATGAGGTCGGCACCGCCGAAAATGAGGGCGGTTGAAACCGCTAAGTAGATTCCTGGAAGCCATCGGTGATCTTGGATCCATCTAATCAAGATGACCTCCAACGCTCGACCCTATG
>JBEGJS010000142.1:0-4543 GCA_041184485.1 Actinomycetota bacterium
GCGATTGTGAAGCCCGGCGTTAAAGCAAAAACCCAGTCCGAAGACTGGGCTTGCTTTCTTGGTTGCGGGGGCAGGATTTGAACCTACGACCTCCGGGTTATGAGCCCGGCGAGCTACCGAACTGCTCCACCCCGCGGCGAAGTCTCAACGATACCACATTCGCAGGTGAAGTTCCAGACCGCTACCAAGCGCTACTTCTGCGCGGCCACCGCATCTGCGACCGCCTGCTGCAGCGCCTTCTCGGCGGCACCGTAGGCAACCCAGTCGCTGATCTTGAGTGCCGCAGCGGCATCCTGGATGGCCTGTTGAGCGCGCGAAAGGGCTTCGGCTAGGGCCGGGTTAGAAGTTGTGTTGCCCGTGCCGCCGGAGGATCCGCCACTGTTGCCGCCAGAAGAGCCGCCGGAGTTGCCACCGGCAGAGCCACCACTCGAGTTCGCGCCAAACAGTGCGTTTAGCGCCGCGTCAAGGGTGTCTTCGAAGGCGATTTTGTCGCCAAAGGCAACCAGGACCTTCTTTACCAGCGGAAAGGATGTCTCGCCCGTCGACTGGATGTAGACCGGCTGAACGTAGAGCAGGCCACCGGCAACTGGAAGGGTCAGCAAGTTGCCATTTAGCACCGTGGTCGAGCCCTGGCGAAGCAGGTTAAGCAGTCGCGAAACCTCTGGGTCGACGTTGAAGTTGTTCTGCACCTGCCCCGGCCCCGGCACGATGCTGGTTCGCGGCAACTCGAGCATGCGCAGCACGCCGTAGTTTGGGCTCACCTTGCCGTCGACAGAACCAGCATCCGAGTCGGCGACCAGATAGCCGGTCAGCACGTTTCGCGTGGACTCACCGGTCGAGCGCGGAATGAAGGTTGTGTATAGCGAGAAGGCGGGCTTCTTTTGACCCGGGGCCGAGAGGCTCAGGTAGTAAGGCGGCTGCTTGTAGGCAGCACTCGAATCCACGGGATCATTTGGTGTCATCCAGGCATCCTGCTGCGAATAGAACGAGCCGGCCTCTTGCACGTGATACTGGCCGAGGATTCCGCGCTGAACTTTGAAGAGATCCTCTGGGTAGCGCACGTGGCTCAGCAGTGAGCCTGACATGTGGCTGACCGGTTCGACCGTGTTCGGAAAGACCTTCATCCAGGTTTGCAAAATTGGGTCTTTGGCATCCCACGCATAAAGGTGCACGCTGCCGTCATAGGCGTCAACGGTGGCCTTAACCGAGTTGCGGATGTAGTTGATCGAACCTCTGCCGCGGGCCGAGGTGTTTTGCGAGTCACGAATGGCAGTGTCCATGCTCTCGGCTCGAGAGTACGGGTACTGATTCGAGGTCGTGTATCCATCGATGATCCAGACGACCTTGCCGTTGACCACTGCCGGGTATGGGTCGCTGTCTAGAGTCAGATACGGAGCCACGGCAGCCACTCGCGACGCTGGGTCACGGTTGTAGAGAATCTGCGAGTCATCGGTGATAGCGTCGCTGAGCAGAATCTGTTCGCTCTGGAACTTCAACGCGTATGCCACCTTGGTCAAGAGGTTGTCGAGCTTCGGCCCGCCATTGCCGGTGAAGGTCGTGTAGGTCTGGCCTGCCGCATCGGCGCCGCCCGGATAGTCCATCTCGAGACTGCTCGAGCCCTTCTTGGCTCCAACAATCGAGTACTCGGGCGAGTTTTCGCCGAAATAGATTCGGGGTTCGAACTTGCCGAGCACACCCTTCGATGGAATGCCCGATTGCGCGAACACCGGTTGGCCGTCGGCCGTGCGCTGATTTCCGTATGCCGCAACCAGGCCGTATCCGTGGGTGTAGACGATCGTGTTGTTGTACCAAGACTGCGAGCCGCCGAGGCCGCTCTGATTTAGTTCGCGCACGGCCAGCACGGTGTCTTGAACCTTGCCGTCGATCTTGTAGCGGTCAACATCGAGAATGTTTTCGAAGCCGTAGTACTGCTTGTACTGCTCGAGCTGCTTAAACGAGGAGCTCACGAGCGATGGGTCAATGATTCGAATGTTGGCCGTGGTCTGCGCCGCCGCCTCTACCTCTTTGGCACTTGCAGTGGTCTTGGCCGCAAAGGGAATGACCTTGACCTTGTCGATGCCGTACGCGGCACGCGTTGCCTCGATGTTGCGCTGAATGAACTTGGACTCGAGGGTGCGCTCATTCGGAACCACCTGAAAACTCTGAACGGCCCAGGGGTAAATGCCGCTCAAAACGATGGATGAGACGATCATCAGCCCTACAGCCACAAACGATGTGCGCCACTTGCCATTCACGGCGGTGACGACAAACAAGGCTGCAACCAGGATGCCGATCAGCGCCAAAATCTGCAGTCCAGGAATCGTCGCCATCACGTCGGTGTAGGTTGCGCCTGTGTAAAGACCGGCCGGATTGGTGACGGTCGCATACTGCGAGAGCCACTGCGCCGCCGACTGCAGCAGCAGAAACAGCGCGAGGTTGACGGCGATTTGGATTCGCGCCGGCTTGGCAATCTTGCTGTTTCGGCCAATCAGTTTGATGTTGCCCTCGAGTAGGTGTATGACTGCCGCGATGATTCCAGAGATCACGATTGCGGTCGACAAAAATGCCACGGCCGAAGTCAAGAACGGAAGGTCAAAAAGGTAGAAGCCCACGTCCTGACCGAACTGCGGGTCAGTGACTCCGGTGTAGGTGTGGTTCAGCCAAAGCAGCGCCGTCTGCCAGTTCGGGGCAACCGAAATGCCCGCCAAGAAGGCAAGCACGAGGGGAACAACGATCTGCAACGCCCTGCGCGCTCGGTCCAGCGCTTCTTTGAGTTGCGCCAGGGGGTCTGGTGTGGCAGAGATTGGGGCATAAAGCGGGCGAGATTTGGCCGCGAGCCTGAAATTCACCCAGACGATGAGGCCCATTGTGAGCGCGCCCACCGCGAACATCGTCGACTCGGCGGTCACCTGCGTGGTGAAAACTTTGCCGAAACCCAGCTGGTTGAACCAGAGCGCGTTTGTGTAAAAGCCGGCGCTATTGATGGCGATAACGGCAAGGACGATGACAATTATCGCCGCGTTTCGAGCCGGGCGGCGACGCTTCGATGCGGCTGCCTTCGTGTTCGAACTTGAACTTGAGGTCATTTGTTGTCTCCGATTTTGCTTGGGCTAAAACTAGTGTGCATTGCAGTTCGGCAATGAGTCGAGCGTGGCGCCCTGCGAGATCTTGTCGAGCACGGTCAACGCATCGTCGAGTGTCGAGACCGCATAGACCTCGAGCCCGGCCGGAATGTGGCCGGCGACCTCGGTGCAGTTGGCCTTTGGCGCCAAAAAGTACTGTGCACCTCTCTCGCTCGCGCCAATCATCTTCTGCTCGATGCCGCCGATCGGACCAACCTCGCCGTTCGGCTCGATGGTGCCGGTGCCCGCGATGTTCTTGCCGCCGTTCAGGTGCCCAGGAGTTAGTTTGTCGATGATTCCGAGTGCGAACATCAGGCCACCGCTCGGGCCGCCGATGCCTGCCAGGGTCGTCTCGATCTTGAAAGGGAACTCATAGGAGTTCGCGATGATTATGCCGAGGCGCCAGGTGCCATCCGTGCGTTTCTGGGGCGTGACGTCGACCGTCAAGTTTTTGCCACCGCGAATCAGCCCGAGGTGGAGCGGCTCGGCCTTGGCCCAATCGGCGATGTAGTTGGGCAGGTCATCGATCTTGGCGACCTTAACACCGTTGACCGAAACGATCTTGTCGTCGAGCTTGAGTTGACTCTTGGCGGGGCTGTCTGCCGCTATCTCAACCACGCCGATCTTGAACGGGACTTTGTAGCCGAGGTGGCTGAGAGCAACCAACTTGGCGGACTCCTGGGAGTCCTGCATCATCTGCTGGTCTTGTTCGGTGACCTGCTTGGTGCTCAAATCTGGCGGGTAGACCTGGTCGGTCGGAACGATGATCGAACCCCGGCGGCGACTCAGGCTCCAAAGCTCCAAGTAGCTCAGTGGCTTGGCAGGCGAACCCTGAACGTTCACGGTGAGTAGGTCTAGGGCACCAGCCGTCGGGTAAGTGTCGACACCCTCGATCGAAATCACGGGCGTTCCGTCGTCCTCGCCAAGCACGTTGAAGACGGGGCCAGGCTGCTCCACGACAAAGCCGGCGGGCAAAACCGCAAGCGACCCGAGGCAGAGGCCAAAAATAACGAGTAGTACCGTGCCCGTGCGGCGTCTTCTGGCTGAGCGCAATGGCTGTGGCGGCGAACCGTGTTCGTCGTCAAAAAAAGTCATCGCGCCTCCTTTGAGTTCAAGCCTAAGCAAGTGTTCGAGGGAGCCTGGATGTCTGCCGCAAACCTGCCCACGCTGTGGGCGAACACGCCACCAAAGGCGGTCGCGACTGCACGCTTGCGCGCCTTCAGGGGCTAGCGTTGAACTAGGAGGCACCGTGTCTGAGCCATTCGACAAAGATGAATCGTCTGAGAACGAAAACGAAGACGATCTTCAGGCGTTCCTGCGCAAATTTATGAGCCAGGATGGCGGTCTCTCGCCTGAGCAACTCGCCGCAGCGGCAGGCCTGCCAAAAGACCCTAAAGCTTTAGCCGACCTGCTCTCGCAGA
>JBEGJS010000143.1:0-4230 GCA_041184485.1 Actinomycetota bacterium
CCGACCAGGTCGCCCTGGCCGAGCAGGCTGTTCGCGAGAACGAGGCCTTCAAGAAGCAACAACAAGACCAGTACCGATTTGTCTTGCTCGACGAATACCAAGACACATCCTTCTTGCAGACCCGACTCTTGAGCGGGCTATTCGCCGGCAAAGCCGTTTTCGCCGTGGGCGACCCCAATCAAGCCATCTACGGATGGCGCGGTTCGAGCGCGTCTAACCTGCACGAGTTCTATCGAGAATTCGAGAGCCAGAAGACTCGCCCGTTCCCACTGTCTCGGTCCATGCGTAATCCCAAAAACGTGCTCAAGGTAGCGAATCACCTGGTTGCTCCGCTGGGGCAGCCACCGAGCTACCTAAACCAAGAGCAGCTTCAGCGGCTCGCGAACCTGCCGCTCAAGAAACTCGAGTCGCTTCCTAACGCAGAAGACGGCAGCGTTGCGGTCGAGTTTTATCAAAACGTCGACGACGAAGCGCGCGAAGTCGCATCCTGGTTTAAGGCAAGACTCGAACTCGAACCGGAAGAACCCAAGGGAACCTATGCGTTGTTGCTGAGGCGTCGCAAGAATCTGCAGGTCTTCGTCGATGCACTGCAAGATCTCGGCCTGCCGATTGAGGTTGTCGGTGTTAGCGGACTCCTGGAGCAGCCCGAGATAGTTGACCTGGTCTCGGCCCTGCGAGTCATGCATTACCCGAACGCCGGCTCAAGTTTGATCAGGCTGCTAACTGGCCCACGGTGGCAAATCGGCGCCAAAGACATCGAGCGCCTGTTCAGGTTTGCTCGCCGAGAGGCCACTCTCATCGAGAGCGGGGGAGCCGAATCTGACGACGAGAATATCGGCGCCGAAGACAACCTCTCTCTCGTCGACGCAATCGACACGCTGACCTTTGGGCATCCGGCGCACCAGCACAAGATCAGCGCCGAGGGCCTGGCCCGCATTCGTGATGCAGCCGGTCGATTCAACGAGATGCGAAAGCTGACGGGCCTTCCTCTGCCCGACCTCGTTCGTGCCGTGGCTCAGGAACTTCTCCTCGATGTAGAGCTCTTGGCCAAGCCGAATGCCAAAAACCCGTTGTCCAACCTCAACTCTTTCTATTCGGTTGCCGCCAATTTCGTGGCGGGCAACCCCAACCCAACCCTCGGGGAGTTTCTCACCTGGCTGGAGTTTGCGGCAAAGCAGGACGAAAGGTTTGACGCGCCAGCAGGCAAGCCCACCGCTGGCGTCATTCAGGTGCTCACCGTGCACGCATCCAAGGGACTCGAGTGGGAGTTTGTCGCCATCGGCGACATGGCCGGAAACGGGTTTCCCGTTGACTCTCGCGAGGGCAAGGCCTGGCTCTCGACGAGTCAGATTCCGTTTGAACTTCGTGGTGATGCCGCGTCATTGCCCGTATACGATTGGCCGACCTTCGCGAACCAGAAAGAAGCCAGCGACGAGCTCAAGGCCTTCGGAGAAAAGCTCTCGGCCCGCCAGGCCGACGAGGAGCGCCGCTTGATCTATGTCGCAAGCACAAGGCCCAAGCGCGACCTGCTGATGACGGGATCATGGGCGACAAACAAGGGCAACCCAATCAACCCCTCGATATACCTGCAAGAGACTCTGGACCTGCCTGGCACTCCAGCCACGCGCATCGACGGTTCGGCGGCAGGCTTTGACGACTATGACCCGGCGCAGCAGATCGACAAGTCGGGACTCAAAGAGACCTGGCCGCTTGATCCGCTCGGACCAACGCACGGTCCGCGAGTGCGCCGAGCCGAGAAGTTCGTGCTTGATCTGGAGCGCAGCGGGGCAAAAGTCCGAGCCCTCGACACTAATCTGAGCCGACAGATTGCCGTGCTAATTGCAGAGAGCACGGCCCGCCGCGAGCAGGCGGGTCTTGTCGAAATGCCCGTGCGTATTCCGGCCTCGCGCTTCAAAGACTTCGTAAAAGACCCGAGTGCCATTGCCGAGGATTACCTCCGACCAATGCCCGGTGAGCCATTCCACGCCACTATGTCTGGAACCCTCTTTCACTCCTGGGTTGAGCAAAAGTTCGCGAGCGCCGGCGGGCTGTCAGAGGAAGTTGACCTCGACCCCGAGATTCAAGACGAGCTGACTGAAGAGTCACCACTCGATATCGAGAGTCTAAAGACGACCTTCGAGGCATCCAGGTTCGCGTCGATGACGCCTAAGAGTGTCGAGCAGGAGATTCAGGTCACTATCGACCAGACAACGTTTATCTGCAAGATTGACGCGATATTCGAGGATGGCGGCGGCGTCGAGATTGTCGACTGGAAGACCGGCAAGTCTCCCGATGCCGAGGATGAGATAGCCGAGCGATCCTTGCAGCTTGCCCTGTATCGTATGGCTTACATGCGTTTCAGCGGCCTGCCGCCCGAAAAGGTCGGGGTGTGCCTCTACTACGTGGCAGAAGATCGCGAAATCAAGCCAGAAAAAGTACTTGATGAGTCTGAGATCGTCGCACTCTGGCGCTCGGTGCTAGAACAGGCCAGGCCTTCGGTGCAGCCCCAGCAAGAAGTCACAGACTAAAAGAGTTCGTTGTCGCCCTTAGGTGGCAGTTCGATCGGGCGAGTCTTGTCATCCACGACTTCGATGGGTTCGGTGACATCCGAGTCAGACTCCACGGTGAGTGCGGCAGTGACGGTAGCGACAGGCTCGGTGGGCTCGCCTGATGGCAGAATCACCGGCTCCGTGTCTGGGGCGGCAAGGGTGACGACGACGTCTTCTTCGATGACGCGCACCTCGCCGGTGGCTGTGGTCTCGACCACCTGCGCTGCGGCAGCCGCAAAGACCGGCTCGGGGTTGTCTACCAGCTCGGGCGCTGTGCCGGCCTCGACTTCGGCAACCAGCGCGGCAAGCATGTCTTCGGCATCGGCAACGGTCTCGGCGTCGTTTATGGATACGCCGTGAAGAAGCCAGCGAACAATCTCGAACTCGCTGTAAAGCTGGGCCCGACGCCAGAGTCCCTTGTCAAGCCCGCTTCGCTGAGCCGAGTAGGTGGCCCTGACGCTGTCAATCAACTCGGGGTTATTGCTCGCGCAGATCCAGTTCAGGTCGTCTGCGGGGTCGCCAATCTGAATGTGCGACCAGTTGAGCACGCCAACCACTTCGGTCTCATTCATCAGAACGCTGCCGTCGTTGAACGATCCCTGAATCACGCAGGGCTGAAAGCGAAACAGCGAGACATCCTCGAGGGCTTCATCCCAGCGCTGGGCCAGCAGCGGGGGAATCTTCGAGGTTGCTAGGGCTCGGTCAAGCTCTGCGATGCGTTGGCGCTGAATCTCTGCTGCGGTGAATTCGGCGAGCCCAGTAGCCTGCACGAGGTTCAGCGGGAGGTTGTGAATCGCGGCGAGGGCCTCGCCGAGACTCGATGCCAGCGGTGACTCTGCCGCAACGTGGTTGATCGAAACGGCTGAACCGTAGATGAAGTCGAAGACATAGATGTGGCGACCATCGCCCGTCGGCATTTCGGCCAAGCGTCTGGCCACCTGAAACGGAAGTCTCGCGCGGTAGGCGTTGGTCAGCGCATCAAGGGCGCGAACCTCGGTGACCAAGTCGGCGTCGGCCTTGGCGGATCTGGCGACCTTGGCAACCAGATGGTCACCTGTTTCGAGGGTGAGCAAAATCGAGTCGTAAGGCCCGCTGCCGTCGCGTGAAAGCGGGGTCACCTGGGTGAACTTGGATGCGGGAACCGCGGCCTGCGCAAGCGCGGCTAAAATCAAGGGGGATTTGCCCATGCAAACAGGTTAGAAGTAGTTATCCGCAACCTCGGGCATCGCCACGCAAACCGCGGCCAATTGAGCAGAAGTTGAGGCACCTATGACGCTTGAACTGAACCTGCCGCTGGCACGCTCAGCCGTCGACCGAGACTACCTCGCGCGTGAGCGAGAGCAACTTCTCGACGAGCTCGCCGCAGACTCTGCCACGAGGGTGTTGGTGCTGCACGATGGACTCACCCTGCTCGTCGAGGTTGATGGTGCACCACAGCCAGGGTTGCGCCTGTTGCCATCGCAAGACGCCCCAGCTGCCCTTCATCGTGTGTATCTCGGCAAGACCACAGTTCACCAGGATGACCAGCCGGCCGGAACCCCCGTTGTGTTGCACCTGCTGGACGCAGAAGCCGCGCGGTCTGTCGAGGCAAACCAGAGTTCATGGCACCACCTCCGCAAGACCGGAGCTGGACTCAGCGATCGCGACGCTGGGCTCTTTTCGCAGGCCCTAGCGATTGCTA
>JBEGJS010000144.1:0-2743 GCA_041184485.1 Actinomycetota bacterium
GGTCACCCACCGGCAAAGCTCCAAGAATCGGCAGAATCGGCACCGGGCCGGTCTGGGTGCCTAGCGGGCTGATCGAGGATCCGCTGCCGATGTGAAAACCGACCCCGGTGAACCAGGACGCAACCCAGACGGTGAGGTTAGGCAGCAGCGCGAGTTGAGCGATGGTCAGCACAAGGCCACCGAGCAGGCTCACCTGCAGGGCCTCGTAGAGGCGAATGACGTCGATCCAGTTGAAGGCCACCAATGCGGCGATGACAACGGCAGAAAGCCCCAGCAGCATGGTGAGCACCGCGGTGGCTGCGCGCCAGGCCGGCGACCAGACCGCGCGAACCGACCAGTGCACTCGCTCTGCCGAGCGCGCTAGCCAGGAGTTGAGGGCAACCGCTTCGCGTGGCGCGGGCTCGCCGCTGCGGGCGATGGCAACGCCACGAATCAAGGATGCCGCGATCACGATCGAGGTGAACAGCAGGGTCGGCAGATAGGTTGCCTGCCAGGTGACCGCCCAGATGTGCTTGTCGCGGGCCGCTGCTCCCAAACCGAATGAAACCGCAAGGTAGACGAAGCCCACCGAAAGCCAGCCCGGCCAAAGATCAAGGCCACGAGTCAGACGCCGGCCAATGCGAACCGCGAACAGCCCGAGGCCGATGCTCGCGCCGAGAGGCAAGAAGTGCACGAAGAATGTTGGCGTCGCCAGGCCGGCGATGTGGCCGCCAGGAACGGTGAGCGTCGTGCCGTGGGCGACGAACCAGATGTCGACCGAGGTCTTAAACGTGGTGAGCCAGGATACGCTCGGGTCGTTTTCGACTAGCCAAACGAGGGAAAGCGGCAGCAGAACCCCGCCGATCGTGAAAGTAATCACGAACAGCGCTTCAAAGGCCCCCAGTAAAAAGGTGAGTCTGCGGCTCACTGTTTAGGCCTAGAGGTTCGCGTAAACCTCACGCATAAGCGCGGCGGTCTCACTCGGGGTCTTACCGACCTTGACTCCGGCGGCCTCGAAGGCCTCCTTCTTGGCCTGTGCGGTTCCTGCCGAACCAGAAACGATTGCGCCGGCGTGACCCATGGTCTTGCCCTCTGGCGCGGTGAATCCGGCAACGTAGGCAACGACCGGCTTGGTCACGTTTGCCTTGATGTAGTCGGCAGCCTTCTCTTCTGAGTCGCCACCGATCTCACCGATCAGCACGATTGCCTTGGTCTCTGGGTCTGCCTCAAAGGCGGCCAGTGCGTCGATGTGGGTGGTGCCGATGATCGGGTCGCCACCGATTCCGATTGCTGTCGAGATGCCGATCTCGCGCAGCTCGAACATCATCTGGTAGGTCAGGGTTCCCGACTTCGAGACGAGGCCGATCGGGCCGAAGCCCGAGATGTCCCAAGGGGTGATGCCGGCGTTGGATTTTCCTGGGCTGATGATGCCAGGGCAGTTTGGGCCGATGATGCGGGTCTTCTGACCCTTCTCTAGGTTGTATGCCCAGGCAGCGGCCGAGTCGTGCACCGGAATTCCCTCGGTGATGGCGACTGCGAGAGGAATCTCGGCGTCGATGGCCTCGATGAGTGCCGCCTTAGCGAATGCTGGTGGCACGAAGATCACGGATACGTTCGCGCCAGTTGCCGCGATGGCCTCGGCGACGGTGCCGAACACCGGAAGGCTGGTGCCATCGACGTCAACGGTCTCGCCGGCCTTGCGTGGGTTCACGCCACCGACGATGTTTGAGCCGCCCTTGAGCATGCGGCGAGTGTGCTTCATGCCCTCGCTGCCGGTCATGCCCTGAACGATGATTCGCGAGTTTTCATCCAAGAAAATAGCCATTTTGTATGTTCCTTCGCGTCTATCGGTTAGCTAGTTCGGCGGCCTTGTCGGCAGCTTCATCCATGGTTTCGACAACCGTGACCAACGGGTGGTTGGCCTCGGCGAGAATGCGGCGACCTTCGACAACGTTGTTGCCGTCGAGTCGAACGACGAGTGGCTTGGTAGCCGAGTCGCCGAGGGTTGCGAGCGCGCCGACGATGCCGTTGGCAACCGCGTCACAAGCGGTGATGCCACCGAAGACGTTGACGAAGACGCTCTTGACGTCGGAGTCGCCCAGGATCAGGCCGAGTCCGTTGGCCATGACCTCGGCCGATGCGCCACCGCCGATGTCCAAGAAGTTGGCCGGGCGAACCCCGCCGTGACGCTCGCCCGCGTAGGCGACGACGTCGAGGGTCGACATGACCAGGCCGGCACCGTTTCCGATGATTCCAACCTGACCTTCGAGCTTCACGTAGTTGAGGTCGAGCTCCTTGGCCTTGGCCTCTAGCGGGTCGACCTTGGCGATGCTGACAGCCTCGCGGCCTTCGTGGCGGAACTCGGCGTTGTCGTCGAGCGTGACCTTGCCATCGAGAGCAAGGATGCGGCCATCGGTGTGCAGCACGAGCGGGTTGACCTCGACGAGGGTTGCATCCTCGTTCTTGAAGACGTTCCAGAGCTTGACGAAGACAGGGGCGACCTTGGCCGCGAGCTCGTCGTCAAAGCCACCGGCCTTGGCAATCTCGAGCGCCTTGGCGTCGTCGATGCCCTCGAGTGCGTTCACTGCGATCTTGGCCAGGGCTTCTGGGCGCTCAACCGCGAGCTGCTCGATCTCCATGCCACCCTCGACGCTGCAGAGCGCCAAGAAGGTGCGGTTCGACCGGTCGAGCAAGACCGAGAAATAGAACTCTTTGTCGATGGATGCGCCTTCGGCGATCATCACGCGCTTGACGACGTGGCCTT
>JBEGJS010000145.1:0-2654 GCA_041184485.1 Actinomycetota bacterium
TCGTTGGCGTCCATCCCTCTATTCTGCGTCAACTAAAATGGTGGGAGTTTTGATTTCAAGGAGACACCATGGCAACCGAAGTAACCACCGACGACCTTCAGCAGGCAATCGCCAACGGCGCTTGGGTGCTTGACGTTCGCGAGCCTTGGGAGTTCGAAGATGGTCACGTTCCTGCGGCCCACCACATTCCGCTGGGCGAGCTGGCCGACAACATCGACAAGGTCGCCGACGGCGAGCGCGTCTTCGTCATCTGCGCAGCAGGCGGCCGTTCGATGACCGCCGCCAACTTCTTGGAGTCCCAGGGCATCGACTGCGTCTCGGTTGCCGGCGGAACCAAGGCCTGGATCGCCGAGGGCAAAGAGGTCAGCAACGACCCGAGCCTCTAGGCTTGTCGGCCGGCGCATCTGGCCAAGAACATAAGCGAAAAGGCGGGGTCTCCCCCGCCTTTCACTTTTAACCGAATCTTCGATTGCTGCCCTCGCCTAGACGACGATGTCGATGGCGCGCATTACCTCGGCCTCGATCGCAACCCGAACCTGCTCGAGCACCTCTGGCGCAACCGGCGAGTCAACGGTGATCACCGAGAGCGCCTTGCCGCCCTTTTGCTGGCGGGCAATCTGCATGGCGGCGATGTTGATGCCGGCATCCGCAAAGGCCTTGCCATAGATCGCGACGATTCCCGGGCGGTCTTTGTAGACCATGAGCACGAGGTGGTCAGCGAGCGCCAACTCGACGTCGTATCCGTTGATGGCGACGATCTTCTGGTGCAACTTCGGGCCGATGACGGTTCCGGCAACAGACACCGAGGTGCCGTCGGCCAGGGTCGCGCGAATGCCGGTGACGTTGCGGTACTCATCCGACTTCGCGTCAACGGTGAGCTTCACGTCGATGCCACGCTGCTCGGCGAGCAGTGGCGCGTTGACATAAGAAACCTGCTCGGTGACGGCGTTCTGAAAGAAACCCTTCAAGGATGCAAGCTTGAGCACCGATACGTCGTGGGCAGCGATCTCGCCGCGCACCTCGACCTCGAGGCTGGTCACGTTGCCACCAGAGAGACCGAAGAGCACCTGGCCCAGCTTCTCGGCCAGCGAGATGCCCGGCTTGACCGACGAGTCGATGTTGCCGCCGGCAACGTTGACCGCGTCTGGCACTAGGTCGCCGGCGAGCGCTAGGCGCACCGACTTGGCAACCGAGATACCCGCCTTCTCCTGAGCCTCGTCGGTCGAAGCGCCGAGGTGCGGGGTGACCAGGATGTTTGGCAGGTCGAGCAGTGGCGAGCCCTTTGGTGGCTCGTTGACGAAGACGTCGAGGCCGGCGCCGGCGATCTGGCCGCTCTTGAGCGCCTCATAGAGAGCGGTCTCGTCGATGATGCCACCGCGCGAGCAGTTGACGATGCGCAGGTTTGGCTTGGCCTTGGCGAACTGCGCCTTGCCGATCATCCCGGTGGTTTCTGGGGTCTTTGGAATGTGGATGGTGATGAAGTCAGACTTTCCGACGACCTCGTCGAGGGTCGCGAGCTGCACGCCAATCTGCTCGGCGCGGGCCGGGGTCACGTATGGGTCGTAGCCGATCAGCGTGGCGCCGAAGCCGGCTAGCCGCTGGGCAACCAGGGTTCCGATGCGGCCGAGGCCGACGATGCCGATGGTCTTCTCGTAGAGCTCGACGCCGGTGAACTGCGAGCGCTTCCATTCGCCGCGCTTCAGCGATGCGTTGGCGTCTGGAATGTGGCGGGCGAGGCCGAGAATCTGCGCGATGGCAAGCTCGGCTGCCGAGATGACGTTCGAGGTTGGCGCGTTGACGACCATCACACCGGCGGTGGTCGATGCCTTGATGTCGACGTTGTCGAGGCCGACGCCGGCGCGGGCGATGACCTTTAGGCGAGGGGCGTGCGAGATAGCCTCGGCGTCCATCTGAGTTGCCGAGCGAATCAAAATCGCGTCTGCGGTCTTGAGGGCCTCAAACAGCACCGGGCGATCGGTGCCGTCGATGTTGACGACCTCAAAGTCTGGGCCGAGGGCCTCGACGGTGGCGGGGCTGAGTTCTTCTGCGATAAGCACGATTGGCTTGGTCAAGGGGTTTCCTTTGTTTGCAGGGGTGGGTTTTGGGCCGCTTCGTCGACGCCCAAGTTCAACTTTAGACGCGATTTTTAGCTAGTTTGGGACTTTATTTTTCAATAAACATAAGTTATCTTTCGTTATGTGAAAGTATCTCCCGCGCAGCTATCTCCCCTGCTCCGAAGCGACACCCAGGGGCTGATTTTGGCGCAGCTATACATGAACCCGGATGACGGCTACAGCCTGAGCGAGCTTGCGCGCTTTGCCAAGACCAGCGTGCCCACGGCGATGCGCGAGGTCGAGAAACTCTTGGATGCCCGCTGGGTCACCGAACGCCAGTTTGGGCGGGCTCGACTCATTCAGGTGAACCGCCAGCATGCGCTGTTCGATGCCGTGCGCCAGATCGTGACTTTCTCGTTTGGCCCAGTCGCACTCTTGCCGGCCGCACTCTATGGAATCGATGGGCTCGAGCACGCCTTCATCTTCGGCGCCTGGGCAGCCCGGCTCAAGCGCGAGTTGGGGCCTGATCCGCACGAGGTCGATGTTCTTCTCGTGGGCTACGTCAATCGCATCGAGGCCTCTCGAGCGGCCGCCAAGGTC
>JBEGJS010000146.1:0-3845 GCA_041184485.1 Actinomycetota bacterium
AGCAAAGAGGCAGAACTCTTGGCCGACTTGCAACGCCTTCAGGCGGAGTTCGTCAACTACAAGGCCCGCGTCGAACGCGACCGCGATGTTGCCCGCAACAACGCGATCGCCGAGGTGCTGCGAGCCCTGCTGCCGGCGCTCGATGACCTAGCGCTCGCCGAGGCTCACGGCGACCTCGAAGGGTCGCCGTTCCTCGCCGTGCTCAACAAGCTGCGAGTCGCCGGCGACAAGTTCGGCCTCAAGCAGTTCGGTGCCAAGGGCGACAAGTTCGACCCCGAAAAGCACAACGCACTCGTGCAGACGCCATCCGCTGATGTTGTTGAAAACACCATCGCCGATGTCGTTAGCCCAGGCTACTTTCTAGGAGACCGGCTACTGCGACCAGCGATGGTTGCCGTATTCATTCCGGCAGAAGGGTAAGGCATGGCAAGTCAGGACTGGTTCGACAAGGACTTCTACAAGATTCTTGGCGTCTCAAAAGATGTCTCTGACGCCGAGCTTAAGAAGGTCTACCGCAAGCTTTCGCGTCAGCATCATCCGGACGTAAACCCGGGCGATGCCGCCGCAGAGGCCAAGTTCAAAGAGATCAGCGAGGCCTACTCGGTGCTCTCTGACCCAGAGCAGCGCAAGGAATATGACGCCGTGCGCGCGATGGGCGGCGGTGCGAGATTCACCGGTGGCCCTGGTGGTGCCGGATTCCCAGGCGGATTCCCCGGCGGTGCAGGCGGCTTCGGCGGTGCCGAAGACATCTTCGCCAACCTGTTTGGCGGCGGCGGTCGCGGCGGCTTCGGGGGCTTTGGTCCCCAGCCCGGCGGCGACCTAACTACCGAGCAGACCATCCCGTTTATCGACTCGATCAAGGGCACTTCGGTGCGCCTGCGACTCAACTCGGGTGAGACCACGGTCAACATTCCGGCGGGCATCAAAGATGGCCAGAGCCTCAAGATTCGCGGCAAGGGCCAGCCCAGCATGAACGGTGGGCCAAACGGCGACCTGATCATCAAGGTGACCGTGAAGCCGCATCCGGTGTTTGTTCGCGATGGCAACAACCTGCGCGTGACCGTGCCGGTGACGCTGACCGAGGCGATTCTTGGCGCGACCATTCAGGTGCCGACGCTCGGTGGCGAGCCGGTCAAGTTGAAGGTCGCTCCTGGCACCCCGAACGGCCGCGTGCTGCGAGTCAAGGGCAAGGGCGTCGAGGCCGGCAAGGTGCACGGCGACCTGCTTGCGACCGTCGATATCGCGGTGCCGCAAAACCTGAGCGGCGAGGCCAAGAAGCTCATCGAGCAACTGGCCGAGGTGTTGCCAGACGAGAACCCGCGTGAGGATCTGCTGATCAGGGCGGGGCAGCTCTAATGGACAACCTCGACGAAAACACTCCACTCTTCGTGATTTCGGTGGCCGCCGAACTCTCGGTGATGCACCCGCAAACCCTGCGTCAATACGACCGCATGGGCCTCGTGGTTCCCGTGCGCACCGGGGGCGGCGGCCGCCGATACACGATGCGAAACGTGGCCCAACTGCGCGAAATTGCCCGCCTATCGGCGGAGGGAATCACGCTCGAGGGCATCCGTCGAATTCTCGAACTCGAGAACCAAAACACAGAACTTCAGCAGCGCGTGCGCGACCTCGAAAGAGCCCTCGCAAACGAGCTGATGAACCGGCCGGGGGCGCGAGTCTTCGCCGCGGGCGATCAGGGTGTCGAAACGATGCCGGCAGGTCGCAGACCGTCAAGAAACACCCAAGTGGTGCTCTGGCGGGCGAAGTAAACCTTCGCGAAAGGAGCAACAAATGAACCAAAACCCAAACCAGCAGGGCGAGCAGAAATCGGCGCTCGAACTCTATGGCATCAACCTCACCGAGGTGGCCAAAGCCGGAAAACTAGATCCGGTGATCGGCCGTGACGCCGAGATCCGCCGCGTATCGCAGGTGCTCAGCCGGCGAACCAAAAACAACCCCGTGCTCATCGGCGAGCCCGGCGTAGGCAAGACCGCCGTAGTCGAGGGGCTAGCCCAGCGAATCGTCGCGGGCGACGTGCCCGAGAGTTTGAAGGGCAAACAGCTGATCTCGCTAGACCTAGCGGCGATGGTAGCCGGCGCTAAATATCGCGGCGAATTCGAAGAGCGACTCAAGGCGGTGCTTGCCGAAATCAACGCTGCCGAGGGTGGCGTGATCACCTTCGTCGATGAACTCCACACCCTGGTCGGCGCCGGAGCCGGCGATGGTTCCATGGATGCGTCGAACATGCTCAAGCCGATGCTCGCGCGCGGCGAGCTGCGGCTCATCGGCGCAACGACGCTCGACGAATACCGTGAGCGCATCGAAAAAGACCCGGCCCTCGAGCGTCGTTTTCAGCAGGTCTTCGTAGGAGAACCATCGGTAGTCGACACCGTCGCTATTCTGCGTGGACTCAAGGAGCGCTACGAGGCACACCACAAGGTGGCCATCAAAGACAGCGCGCTAGTTGCGGCCGCCAACCTCTCGAACCGATACATCACCGGCCGTCAGTTGCCAGACAAGGCAATCGACCTGATCGACGAGGCCGCTTCGCGCCTGCGCATGGAGATCGACTCCGCGCCGGTTGAGATCGATGAACTGCGCCGCTCTGTCGACAGACTCAAGCTCGAAGAACTCGCTCTGTCTAAAGAGAAAGACGCCGCTTCGAAAGAGCGGCTCGAAAAACTGCGCGAAAGCCTGGCCGAGAAGAGCGAGGTGCTGAGCGAGCTCAGTGCGCGGTGGGAGAGCGAGCGAGCAGAACTCAACCGCGTTGGTGAACTAAAGACGAAGCTCGACGCACTGCGCATCGAGGCCGAACGAGCACAACGCGAGGGCAACCTCGAGCGCGCATCGCGTCTGCTGTATGGCGAGATCCCTGCGGCAGAAAAAGAGTTGGCACAGCTCGAGTCGGCCGAGGCGAGCGAAACCGACCGCATGGTCAACGACCAGGTCGGCGAAGATGACATTGCCGCAGTAGTGAGCGCCTGGACGGGCATCCCAGTAGGAAGACTGCTTGCGGGCGAAAGCCAGAAGCTGCTCAACCTCGAGAGCGAGCTCGGCAAGCGCCTGATCGGCCAGAAATCAGCGGTCAAGTCGGTTTCTGACGCGGTGCGCCGCAGCAAGGCGGGGATCAGCGACCCCTCGCGCCCGACCGGCTCGTTCCTCTTCCTTGGCCCGACCGGTGTTGGAAAAACCGAATTGGCGAAAAGCCTCGCGGCTTTCTTGTTTGACGACGAGAAAGCCATGGTTCGCATCGACATGAGCGAATACGGCGAGCGTCACTCCGTCTCGCGCCTGATCGGTGCGCCTCCGGGATACATCGGATACGAAGAGGGCGGCCAGCTCACCGAAGCGGTGCGCAGGCGTCCATACTCGGTGGTCTTGCTCGACGAGGTCGAGAAGGCTCACCCCGAGGTGTTCGACGTGCTGCTGCAGGTGCTCGATGAGGGTCGCCTCACCGATGGCCAGGGTCGAACCGTTGACTTCAGAAACGTGATTCTGATTCTCACCTCGAACCTCGGATCGCAGTTCTTGATTGAACCCGAGCTCGACGAGAAGGCTAAGCGCGATGGCGTGCTCGCCATGGTTCGCGCGCACTTCAAGCCCGAGTTTTTGAACCGCCTCGACGACATCGTGGTGTTCTCGGCGCTCGACCGCACCGAGCTAGCCCAGATCGTCGACCTCAACATCGACCGTCTGGTTGCCCGTCTCGAACAGCGTCGCCTGCAACTCGGCGTGACGCCGAGCGCTCGCGGATGGCTGGCCGATCGCGGCTACGACCCCATCTATGGTGCTCGCCCGCTTCGCCGCCTGATGCAGCAGCAGATCGACGACCAGCTCGCGAGCCT
>JBEGJS010000147.1:0-4541 GCA_041184485.1 Actinomycetota bacterium
GCTCGATGTCTTCCTTTGGCAACGAACCGCCACCGGTGATGGTCACCGATGCTTCTTTTCCGGTTCCCTTGTCTTTGGCCGACACGTGAACGATTCCGTTGGCGTCGATGTCGAAGGTGACCTCGATCTGCGGGATGCCGCGAGGGGCTGGCGCGATGCCGGTCAGCTCGAAGTTGCCGAGCGACTTGTTGTCGCGGGTGAACTCGCGCTCACCCTGAAAGACCTGGATGCTCACCGAAGGCTGGTTGTCGTCAGCGGTGGTGAAGGTCTCGGAACGCTTGGTCGGAATCGCGGTGTTGCGCTCGATGAGCTTGGTCATGATGCCACCCTTGGTCTCGATGCCGAGCGAGAGCGGGGTCACGTCGATGAGCAGAACGTCTTTGCGCTCACCCTTCAGCACGCCGGCCTGAAGCGATGCACCAACGGCAACTACCTCATCTGGGTTGACGCCCTTGTTTGGCTCCTTGCCACCGGTCAGCGACTTTACGAGCTCGGTGACTGCTGGCATACGGGTCGATCCACCGACGAGCACGACGTGTGCGATGTCGGCAACCTTGACGCCGGCCTCCTTGATTACGTCGTTGAAGGGCTTCTTGGTGCGCTCGAGCAGGTCAGCGGTGAGCTGTTCGAACTGAGCGCGGGTAATGGTCTCATCCAGGTTGGCTGGGCCTTCGGCGGTCAGCGACAGGTATGGCAGCTGAACGGTCGTCTGCATCGACTGCGAGAGCTCCTTCTTTGCCTGCTCTGCGGCTTCTTTCAGACGCTGCAGCGCGATCTTGTCGGTCGAGACGTCGACGCCGGTGGTCTCTTTGAACTTCTTGGCGAGGTGCTCGACGAGGCGCTGGTCCCAGTCGTCACCGCCGAGGCGGTTGTCACCAGAGGTTGCGCGAACCTGAATGGTCGAGAAGTCTTCGTCTTTGCCAACTTCGAGAAGCGAGACGTCGAAGGTTCCGCCACCGAGGTCGAATACCAGGATGAGCTCGTCTTCGCGACCCTTGTCGAGGCCGTATGCGAGTGCGGCGGCGGTTGGCTCGTTGATGATGCGCAGCACGTTGAGGCCGGCGATCTCACCGGCATCCTTGGTTGCCTGGCGCTCGGCGTCGTTGAAGTATGCCGGCACGGTGATGACCGCGTCGGTCACTGGCTCGCCGAGGTAGGTCTCTGCATCGCGCTTGAGCTTGCCCAGGATGCGGGCCGAGATCTCTTGCGGGGTGTACTTCTTGCCATCCACGTCGAAGGTCCAGTTGGTGCCCATGTGACGCTTGACCGACGAGATGGTGCGGTCAACGTTGGTGACGGCCTGACGCTTTGCGGTCTCGCCGACGAGAATTTCGCCATCCTTGGTAAAAGCCACCACGGATGGGGTGGTGCGAAAGCCCTCTGCGTTTGCGATAACGGTGGGCTCGCCGCCTTCTAGCACCGAAACGGCGCTGTTGGTGGTGCCGAGGTCAATACCTACTGCACGTGCCATATTTGTTCTCCTTTATTGGGTCCTGTTGGATCCGGTTTTTTCTTCTGGGCTCGCCCTCGCTTTTGCTAAGTTGAGCCTCGTTGACTCAAGTTTCACACGACCGCCCGACATTGTCAAGAATTTTGGCTAAAAGTTGAGCGAAGTGCGCTCAACTTGGTTTTTCGTGGATGTCGCGCGGATTCGGTGGGCTCGCCGCTAATCTGAAGCCATGACCACTAGCAAAGAAGCTAAGCCAAACCGTCGCGCCACACTCTCTTGGGCGCTCTGGGACTGGGCCGAACAGCCGTATCCCACGATCATTCAGACCTTCATCTTCGCGACGTACATCACGTCGTCATCGTTCGGCGACCCCGACACCATTACCTCGCAGCTCGGCATCGCCGGCGGTGTAGCAGGACTCATCGTCGCCCTGACCGCGCCAGTCTTTGGCCGCCGCAGCGACGAGTCAGGTCACCGCAAGCGCTGGCTGCTGGTCAACTCTGGCCTCCTGATTGCCATCATGGTCGCCTCTTATTTCGTGGCGCCGAGCCCGAGCTTCTTGCTCTTCGGCCTCGTGCTGTATGCGCTTGGATCTGTGGTTCAAGAGACCGCGTTCATCAACTACTACGCGATGCTCAAGCAGGTTAGCCACGAAGGCAACGTCGGCCGGATCTCTGGCTTCGCCTGGGGCCTCGGCTACGTCGGTGGCATCATCCTGCTGCTCATTTCTCTTGTCGGCTGGGTGCTGCCCGCTCAGGCGGAGCCGCCGACCGCCACCTGGTTCAACGTGCCGCTAACAGACGCGCTCAACTATCGCGTGCTGTTCTTGTTCGCCGCCGCCTGGATGCTGGTCTTTACGATTCCGCTTGCCCTGTTTGTACCGGAGGTGCCGGCCAAGTTGAACGCCAAGCGCGAATCGATCGCCGCCTCTTATAAGGCAACGATTGCGCAGTTCGCTCGCCTCGCCAAGACCTCGCCAGACACCTTCAAGTTCTTGATTGCGTCGGCGATCTATCGCGATGGTCTCGCCGGAGTCTTCACCTTTGGCGCCATCCTTGGAACCGTTTCATTTGGCTTCAGCAAGACCGAGGTTATTTTCTTTGGCATCGCGGCCAACATCGTCGCCGGCATCGGAGCCGCCCTGGGTGGCTACTTCGACGATCGCATCGGCACCAAGAACACCATCGTGGTTTCGCTCGTTGGGCTGCTGATTGCCGGCACCTCGGTTTTCGTGCTGCACGGCGAGGGTCAAATCATCTATTGGATCTTCGGTCTGATCCTCTGCCTCTTCGTTGGTCCGGCTCAGGCCTCGAGTCGAACCTTCGTGGCTCGGTTCACGCCAGCTGGCCGCGAGGGCGAGGTGTTTGGCATGTACCAGACCACCGGCCGAGCTGCCTCGTTCTTGAGCCCAACGCTGTTCGCCCTCGCTGTTTCGGCAGCGACGGCCGCCGGCATCGAGGGAGCCTCAATCTATGGAATCATCGGCATCGTGCTGGTGCTCTTGGTCGGCCTCGTCTATCTCTTGCGCGTTCACCCTCGCCCGGTCATGGCGCACGACGCCTAAGGCACAAAAAGTAACACCTCGCTCTCAGGCGGCGCGCTTAAACTAGACGCAGTCTTTACATTGGAGGTTCCCGTGATTCGCAACGTTCGTCGCGCCTTGGCCGCGCTGGCAGCATCCTCGTTGGTTTTGATTGGGGCCTTCGCGGCAAGCTCGCCAGCTCAGGCCGCCGACTCGTATGCGCCGGTTTGGATCTATCACCTGACCAAGACGCCGGGCGCCAAGCAACTCTGGATTCTGCTGCACGACGACGGCGAGAACGCGGCCGCCTTTTGTGCCGCAACCAACGCCGAGGCGTTCGCCGCCGCGGCCAAGGTCAACATCGCCTGCGTGACTTCGCCAAACAACATCTACACCGGCAAGGCCGACGACCTGCAGCAGGTGCGCCGCATCACGATTTTTGCCCAGCAAAACGCCAAGGTCACTAGGGCCAACACCTTCTTGGTCGGCTTTGGAACTGGCGCCGACCTGGTTTATCGCTCGGCCTGCTTCGAGGGCCCCCTGTATGGCGGCTTTGCCGCATTCGCGGGTCAGTGGCCGGTCAAAGACAAGACCACTGGTGCAACCGCAGCTTGGGTCAAGACCTGCCACCCCACGGCACATCGCCCGTTCTTGTCGGTCTTTGGCACCAAGGATCCGGTTCTTAAGAACAACGCCGCCACACTCAAGGGTTGGCAGACCTTTACCAAGGTAGCCCTCGGCATGAAGACTCTCGAGAAATCGCGCGCCAGCGGCTCCAAGGATGTGACCTGCCGGGCGGTGGCCACCAAGAACTCAAGCGTGTATTGCACGTGGCCGGGCGTTCACGAGTTTCCGATTCAGGGCAATGCCCCTGGCAGCGACGCAGTCATCGCGACTTTCGATGGCCTAACGCTCGCAGCCAAGTTCATCACGCACGGATAGTTGCTCGACAAGTTGTAGAATCTACTCGTGACTAAGCGCGACAGAAACCAGGGGCAACTAGAGTCCGAAGTTCTCGACGTTCTGTGGGATGCAAAGGGCTCAGAAAACCCTGCTTTGACGTCCGGTGAGGTTTTGGCGTCAATAGGCGGAGCACTCGCGCTGACCACTGTGCTAACTGTTCTCAGCCGACTTATCGACAAGCAGCTGATCGGGCGCCATGCAGCCGACGGCCGAGGCTTTGTCTTCGAAGCCCTTCAGACGCGAGAGCAACACCACGCGCAACTGTTGCTTCGAATCGTCGAGTCCGACTCGAACCTAGCCCTCACATTTGCACATTTCGCAAAAGGTCTCTCTGGGCCCTCTCTAAAGTCACTCAAAGAGTCTCTCGAACTAGATTCCGAGTGATTCCATGGGAACCGCCTACCTGGCCATCCCTGTTCTAGCCGAAGTGGTTCTGCTTCTGACAATTGGCAGTCCGCTCGCTCTGGTCGGGCGCCTGAGACGCAGACCGCAACTTGCCATTTGCCTCTGGCTTATCTGTTTCTCGCTGGCCGTCTTGTGCGCATTGTTGCTTGCTGGCATTCTCCTCGTCGCAATAGTAGAGGCCTACGAGAAAATGAATGCCAC
>JBEGJS010000148.1:0-4004 GCA_041184485.1 Actinomycetota bacterium
TCTCGAGCAGTTCGAGGTCGTTATCGGTCTAGAGGTTCACGTTGAGTTGAACACCAAGACCAAGATGTTCTGTGGCTGCCGCAACGAGTTTGGCGACGAGCCAAACACCAACGTCTGCCCGATCTGCATCGCCCTGCCTGGTTCGCTGCCAGCGGTCAACCGTCGTGCGGTTGAGTCGAGCATCTCGATCGGTCTTGCACTCGGATGCGAAATCGCGCCAACCGGCCGTTTCGCCCGCAAGAACTACTTCTATCCTGACCTCGCCAAAAACTTTCAGACCTCACAGTACGACGAGCCAATTGCCTACGAAGGTCAGCTCGAGGTCGAGGTTCCTTCTGGTAAGACCTTCACCGTGCTTATCGAGCGCGCGCACATGGAAGAAGATGCTGGCAAGCTGACCCACGTCGGTGGCAACACCGGTCGCATCCAGGGTGCCGAGTATTCGCTAGTTGACTACAACCGCGCCGGAGTGCCTCTCGTTGAGATCGTGACCAAGCCGGTTTACGGCGCTGGTGCCGAGGCGCCAGAGCTCGCAGCCGCATACGTGCGTTCGATTCGCGAGATCGTCAAGGCGCTCGGCGTCTCAGACGCTCGGATGGAGCGCGGCAACGTGCGCTGCGATGCAAACGTCTCGCTTCGCCTTCACGGCGCAGAGAAACTTGGCACTCGCACCGAGACCAAGAACGTCAACTCGCTGCGCTCGATCGAGCGAGCCGTTCGCTACGAGATTCAGCGCCAGGCCGCCATCCTCGCTAAGGGTGGAACCATCACCCAAGAGACGCGTCACTGGCACGAAGACAAGGGCGCAACCAGCTCCGGTCGACCAAAGTCTGACGCCGACGACTACCGCTACTTTCCTGAGCCAGACCTGGTTCCGGTGCAGCCATCCAAGGAACTCATCGAGAGCCTTCGCGCGGCGCTGCCAGAGCAGCCTTCGGTTCGCCGCAAGCGCCTGCAGGGCGAGTGGGGCTTCAGCGACCTCGAGTTTCGCGATGTTGTAAACGCCGACCTGCTCGACCAGATCGTCGAGACGGTTGCCGCCGGCGCCAAGCCTCAGTCTGCCCGCAAGTGGTGGACCGGCGAGCTTGCACGCATCGCCAACGCCGAAGAGAAGGATGCCGTCGAGTTGACTATCACTCCTGCAGAGGTCGCCGAGTTGGCAACCCTGGTCGAGTCGGGCAAGATCAACGACCGCCTGGCCCGCGAGGTTCTCGGCTACGTGCTCGCAGGCGAGGGTTCGCCATCGTCCGTGGTTGCGGCTCGCGGCCTCGAGGTTGTCTCGGATGACTCAGCGCTGCTGGCCGCCATCGATGAGGCGCTTGCCAAGCAGCCTGACGTTCTAGAGAAGATCCGCGAGGGCAAGGTTCAGGCAGCGGGAGCCGTCATTGGCGCAGTTATGCAGGCCATGAAGGGTTCGGCTCATGCCGGTCGTGTTCGCGAACTGATTCTCGAGCGCGCCGCCCAGTAGTTCAACGCTTAAAGCAAAACCGCCCTAGACGGTGTCTGGGGCGGTTTTTTCTTGGGGTGAGTAACGGGGCTTGAACCCGCGGCCTCCTGGACCACAACCAGGCGCTCTACCAGCTGAGCTATACCCACCATGACGCCGAACCTTTTCGGTCAGGCAACCTAAAGATTCTAGCAGGTTCGGTTATTGGCTGGTCGAGACTCTTTCGGCCGCCGCTTGAGCTTCAGCGCTGTTGGGGCCGGGCAGTGGCACAAATACCGTCTCGCGGTAGTAGCGAAGTTCTTTGATCGACTCGAGGATGTCAGCAAGCGCGCGGTGTCCACCGGTCTTCTTCGGAAGCTGAAAATAGACTCGCGGATACCAGCGACGACCTAGCTCTTTGATCGACGACACATCGATGTTTCGATAGTGCAGGTGCTGGTCGACTCGCGGCATGTAGCGGTTGATGAACATTCGGTCGGTGCCGATGGTGTTGCCCGCCAGCGGAGCCTCTTTGGCGTTTGGCACGAACTTTTGGATGTATTCGAGAACCAGTTGCTCTGCCTCGACCAGGTCGTAGCCGCCTTCTAGTTCGTGAATCAGGCCCGACTCGGTGTGCATGTTGGTTACGAACTCGTTCATCTGGGCCAGCGACTCGGCTCGGGGCTTGATCACTAGGTCGATGCCGGGGTCGAGCACATTCAGGTCGGAGTCGGTGATTACAACGGCGATCTCAACCAGCGAGTCTTGCTCGGGGTCTAGCCCGGTCATCTCGCAGTCGATCCAGACGAGGTTTTCAGAAATAGTAATCACACGCCAAAAACTAGGGGAGGCCTGCGACGTTTATCGCAGACCTCCCAATTCTAACCAGCGGCTTAGGCCGGCTGAGCCTTGGCCTCACGCTTTGCCACGCGCTTGGCCTTCTTCTTGGCTGCGCGACGCTCCTTGCGGCCCTCGACCAACAGATACAGCGTTGGCACGATGATCAGCGTCAACAGAGTCGACGAGAACAAGCCACCGATGACCACGATCGCGAGCGGCTGCGAGATGAACCCACCTCCGCCGGTGACGCCGAGCGCCATCGGGGTCAAAGCAAAGATGGTCGCCAGGGCGGTCATCAAGATCGGGCGCAGTCGCTGTCGAGCGCCATCCAAGATTGCCTCGCGCAGCGGTCGACCCTGCTTTCGATACTGATTAATCAGGTCAATCAGCACGATCGCGTTCGTGACCACCACACCAACAAGCAACAGCATGCCGATCAGCGAAGGTACACCGAGCGGGGTGTCGGTGGCGAGCAAGAGGCCAAAGGCTCCGGTCGCCGCAAACGGAATCGAGATCAGCAGAATCAGCGGCTGAGCGATGCTCGAGAACGTTGCCACCATAACGATGAACACGATCGCGATGGCCGCTAGCAGCGCGGTTCCGAGCTGGCTAAACGAGGATGCCTGCGAGGCGCTCACGCCACCCAGGGTCGCGGTCACGCCGGTTGGCAGGTCGCCGGTCACCTTGTCGAGGCGTGCGGTCACATCCTTGGTAATCGCACCAAGGTTGTTGCCACTCGGGGTCAGCGAGACGGTCGCGGTTCTGTCGCCCTTCTCGGATGTGATCGAAACCGGAACCTTGACGAGCGAAATCGAGGCGATTGATGAGAGAGGCACATTGCCGCTGGCGGTTGGAATCGAAATGGCCTTGATCTGTTCGACGGTCGACGGAATGTACGACTTCACGATGTAGATCGAGGTCGCTGCGTTGTTGATGTTCACGCTTCCGATGCTGGTCGGGCGCATTGCCGCCGCCACGATTCCGCCAACGGCAACCTCGCTCAGGCCCTTCTTGGCAGAGGCCAGGCGGTCGACCGTCACCTTTAGGGTGCGCTGCTTGGATGCGAGCGAGTTCGTGATGTCGGTGACGTTAGCGGTGCCCTTGAAGGCCTTCGAAAGCTTGGCGATGGCCGTATCTAGAGCCGCGTCGGTCTTGGCCGTCACCTTGACGTCGATGGTGCTTGAGCCACCAAACGACGGGCCGCCAGCGGTGTTGAACTTGACGGTTCCGAGCTCTGGGCGAGCGGTGAACTCCTTGGTTAGCGAGTCTTGCAGAACCGCCTGGTCGACACCGTCGTGGGTAGTGACCTGAACCGAGATGCCGCCGGCTGCTGCGCCGAACGCAACACGACCATCGCCAGACGAACCGATGGAGGTCTGAACGACCTTCACCTCTTTGCGAGCAAGCAGGATTCCCTCGAGCTTCGCAGCGGCAGCGTCTTGCTGCTTGAGCGTGGCTCCAGGAGAAAGGGTTTCGTTGAGCACAAAGCCGCTCGAACCCGATGACCCTAGGAAGTCGGTCTTCAGCTGTGGAACCAGCGAGAAGGTGAAGATCAGAATGATCAGCGATGCGATCACGGTGAGCACGGGGTGCTTCTGGGTCTTGGTGATGACCGGTAGGTAGCCCTTCTGCAGCCATCCCTTGCGCTCGGTGTGCTCCTCGGCCTCGCGGGCCTTGGCCTTTAGCGCCTCGATGTCGACCGCTGCCTCATCGAGCTCTGCAACCTTCGACTTCATGA
>JBEGJS010000149.1:0-3441 GCA_041184485.1 Actinomycetota bacterium
ATCGAAAAGCAGGTGGGTCTCAATCAGCTCGAGCCCCTTGTTGACCAGCGTCGCCGAGTTGGTGGTGACGACCTTGCCCATTACCCAGGTGGGGTGTGCGAGGGCCTGCGCCGGCGTGACCGCCTCGAGTTGCTCGCGCGTCCAGCCCCTAAACGGGCCGCCCGATGCGGTGAGAATCAGTTTCTTAACCTCGGATGCGCTGCCGGCGAGCAGACACTGCGCGAGGGCCGAGTGTTCGGAATCGACCGGCACGATCTGGCCGGGTCGGGCCAACTCCGTGACTAGGCGACCGCCGACGATGAGCGACTCCTTGTTGGCAAGGGCCAGAGTCTTGCCTGACTTGAGCGTCGCAAGTGTCGGCGCGAGGCCAATCGAGCCGGTGATGCCATTGAGCACGACGTCTGCGTCTAGGCGCTCGACAAGTTCGGTTGCCGCCTCGGCACCAAGCACCGCGTTAGCGTCATCCACGTTGAAAGCACGAGCCTGCTCGGCGAGCAGTTCACCGTTGGTGCCGGCGGCCAGGCCAACAACCTCGAACTTGTCGCGGTTGGCGGCAATGACCTCTAGGCCCTGTGTTCCGATCGATCCGGTGGACCCAAGAATGATGACGCGACGCATTCCTCAATCTTGCCACCTGTGGCACGGGGCTCGAATATCGCGCCGAGCCGAGCCCAGATTTACCCCACGATTTTCGAGGCGTAGGATGGACTCATGAGCGAAACTTCGGTTGCGCAAGAGCGCAAAATTGTCACTTCGATTCCCGGCCCAAAGTCGCAAGAACTACACGCACACCGACTAAAAGAAGTTTCGGCTGGCGTGGGTGCCGCACTCCCCGTTTATATCGACCACGCACACGGTGCGATTCTCGTTGACGTCGACGGCAACCAGTTCGTTGACCTGGGCTCCGGCATCGGCGTTGTGACCATCGGCCACACCAACGACGGCGTTGTTGCCGCCGTTCAGGAGCAGGTCGCCAAGCTCACCCACACTCTCTTCACCGTGACTCCGTACACCCCGTATGTCGAGGTCTGCGAGCTTCTCAACAAGTACACACCGGGCAACTTCGCCAAGAAGTCGGCCCTGTTCAACTCTGGCGCCGAGGCCGTAGAGAACGCGGTCAAGTTTGCCCGCAAGTACACCGGTCGCGGCGAGATCGCCGTCTTCGACCACGCCTACCACGGCCGCACCAACCTGACCATGGCCATGACCTTCAAGGCCATGCCTTACAACTCCGGTTTCGGCCCGTTCGCCCCCGGCGTGCACCACGTGCCGATGTCTTACCCATACCGCGACCCAGCCGGCATGACCGGCGAAGAGGCAGCTCGCCGCGCCATCACCTACATGGAGAAGCGCGTCGGAGCAGCAAACCTCGCAGCTATCGTCATCGAGCCGATTCAGGGCGAGGGTGGCTTCATCGCACCGGCCCCAGGCTTCTTGAAGGCCCTGCAAGACTTCGCTCACGCAAACGGCATCGTGATGATTGCCGACGAGGTGCAGAGCGGCATCGCCCGAACCGGCCAGTGGTTTGCCAGCCAATACGAGGATGGCTTCGAGCCAGACCTCATCACCATCGCGAAGGGTGTCGCGGGCGGTATGCCTATCTCGGCTGTCACCGGTCGCGCCGAGATCATGGACTCGTCGCACCCTGGCGGAATCGGCGGCACCTACGGCGGAAACCCCGTGGCAGCCGCCGCGGCCGTCTCGGTGCTTCGCCAGATCGAGGCCGGCGGCCCACTTGAGCGCGCAATGGCCATCGAGGCAATCTTGCTGCCTCGCCTCAAGGCTATGCAGGCCAAGTACGACATCATCGGTGACGTTCGTGGCCGCGGTGCCATGATCGCGATCGAGTTTGTCGAGTCGGGCACCCTGAACCCAAACTCGGCGGCCAGCGACGCGCTCATCAAGCACTGCCACCAGAACGGCGTCTTGGTGCTCAACGCCGGAACCTACGCAAACGTGATTCGCTTCTTGCCACCGCTGGCGATCACCGATGCCCAGCTCAACGACGCGCTAGACGTGCTCGAGGCGGGGCTCGCCAAGCTCTAAACGCTCCAAATCTCTTGCAGAATCAAAGGTGATTCGAATGACCGCATATGCTGACCGCGCAAAACTTGCGAGGCTTCACCAGATCGAAGTCGAGCGCTTCGTAGCAACGCATCCAACGTCGGCAAGGCTGCACCAAGAGGCAAAGGCCTCGATGATGGGCGGCGTGCCAATGTCCTGGATGGCCAAGTGGCCAGGCCCATTCCCCGTTTATGTCAGCGAGGCCAAGGGCGGGCACTTCACCGACGTCGACGGCCACGACTACGTCGACTTTTGTCTCGGTGACACCGGAGCAATGGTCGGCCACTCCCCCGATGCGGCCGTCGAGGCAATCACCAGGCAGCTAAAAAAGGGCCTCACCTTCATGTTGCCAACCGAGGATGCGGCCGCGGCAGCATCCATGCTGGCCGAACGCTTCGGAGTGCCGCAGTGGCAGTTCACGGTTAGCGCCACCGACGCGAACCGGCACATCCTGAGATATGCCCGTCTGGTCACCGGCCGCCCAAAGATCGTGGTGCACGACTACTGCTACCACGGCACCGTCGACGAGACCTTTGCCAACCTCGACGACAACGGCAACACCGTCTCTCGCCAGCACAATATCGGTCCGCAGGTTGACCCGGCCGAAACCACCATCGTGATTCCGTTTAATGACCTGGATGCCGCCGAGCGCGCCTTTGCCACCGGCCAGGTTGCCGCCGCGCTGATCGAACCCGCGATGACCAACATCGGCATCGTGCTGCCTGAGGCCGGCTACCTGGAGGGCATGCGCGAGCTGGCCACCAAGTATGGCGTGATCCTGATTCACGACGAGACGCACACCCTCTCTGAGGGAATCGGCGGCATGACTCGTCGACGCGAGCTGAGCCCAGACGCGGTGGTGCTCGGCAAGACCATCGGAGCCGGTATTCCGAGCGGCGCCTTCGGCATGAGCGCAGAGCTGACCCGCCGAGTTCAAGACTCGCTGCACCTCGAGCACATCGACGTCGGCGGAGTCGGCGGCACGCTCGCAGGCAACGCACTCTCGATGGCCGCCATCCGCGCGACTCTCGAAGACGTGCTCACCGAAGACAACTTTGAGCGCATGGAGAACCTGTGCACCACGTGGACGGTTGCGGTCGAGTCGTGCATCTTTGAGCACTCGGCGCCGTGGCAGGTATCACAGCTGGGTTGCCGCGCCGAATACTCGTTTAGAGCCACCGCACCGGCCAACGGGCGCGAGGCGGCCGAGGCAGACGACTTCGAACTTCAGCAGTTCTTGCACCTGCACGCCCTGAATCGCGGCATCCTGCTCACGCCGTTTCACAACATGGTTCTGATTTCGCCGGCGCACACAGAGTCTGACCTAGACCGCCACGCGCTGCACTTTCACGAAGCCCTCGAAGCCCTCTTCGAGTA
>JBEGJS010000150.1:0-4561 GCA_041184485.1 Actinomycetota bacterium
ACTCCAGGGTCTTGAGAGCCCCCGCCGTGTGCCCATGACGAGCGCTGTGCGCTCCTCGGCGCTCGGCCCATCGACGATTGCCGTCGAGGATCACCGCCACGTGGCCCGGCAGGTTCTGCGGCGCAAGTTCGGCCTCGAGCCGACGCTCATAGAGGCGATAAAGAAGGTTGCGCACGGCTTAAGGCTACTACTCACCTAGGCTTGGCACATGGGCGAAGTCGACGACAACACAAAGTCAATCTATCTGCCGGTTTCGCACGAACTTCGCGAGGTCGAGGCCGAGCTTAAGGCGCCCGACAAGCCATCCTGGCGTGGATGGATTCACACGGGCGTGCTGCCAATCGTCATCGCCGGCGGCGTGCTCTTGCTGGTATTCGCCAACGGTGTTGCCGCAAAGACCGCCGACGCCGTGTTCTTTGCCTCATCGTTGCTACTTTTCGGAAATTCCGCCCTGTATCACCGCTTCAACTGGCGCCCGAGCGTCAAGCTGGCCCTGAAGCGCATCGACCACGCCAACATCTTCTTGCTCATCGCCGGGTCGTACACACCAATCAGCGCACTCGCACTGCCGGCGGACAAAGGCGCCCTGCTGCTCTGGATTGCCTGGGGAACCGCGCTACTGGGCATCGGCTTCAGGGTGTTCTGGATCTCAGCTCCGCGCTGGCTCTACGTGCCCGTTTATGTCGCCATGGGCTGGGCGGCGTTCGCATTCATCCAGGATTTCTTTGCAGCGAATGCGCCGATGATGGTGCTGATTCTGGTTGGCGGGCTGATGTACACGATCGGCGCGGTTATCTATGGCCTCAAAAAGCCGAATCCGTCACCTAAGCACTTCGGTTTTCACGAGATCTTTCACACGCTAACCGTGCTGGCATTTCTATGCCACTGGACAGCCTCGCTACTGATCAGCCTGAGTCCCGCCGTCGGCAGCCTCGGCGGCTAGACGCTCCTGAATCTCTGCGCGGTAGCGCACGCGACGCACGCGTCTGGTCATGTCAAAAATGATTAGCATCGCGCCGATGACAACGAAAAAGGTCATGATGAAGCCAATAGTGCCGGGGCTATAAAAGGTGTTTGCCGGGTCGGCCGAGGGGCTCGGACTTGGGGTTGGCAGAGCAGCGGCGGCAAGCAAAAAATTCATGCTTTAAGTATGACGAGTAACCTTGAACTCGATGTCACAAAGCCAAACCGAACTCATGGATGCCCGCTACGGCCGCAACCGCAACCGCCGTCGCGACCGCATCTTTGCCTTTGTCGTGGCTGGTGTCGCCATCCTGGGATTCGGCGGTTGGTCGATTGGCTATGCGGTCTGGCAGGCCTCGGCCGTTAGCGGCACACTGATCAGCTACAAGGTAGTCGATTCGACCACCACAACCGTTGACGTTCAACTGGTGCGCGCTACCTCTGCCGCCGTGCTCTGCGATGTGCGCACGCTCGCTGCCGACTTTGGCATTGTGGGCTTCAAGACCATCACGTTTGTCGCGGGCCAAGAAGATTCCCCCGTACTCAGGGGCATAACGGTTCGCACCACCCAGCGCGCAGTAAGCGCGGATGTCAAAAACTGCCGTCTAAAATAATAAACAGCGCTCGACAGTCTTGTCGGGCGGTTTTCATTGCCCAACCAACACTCTTTGTGAGAAACCATGTCGTCTGAACAGAAGCCAACCTGGCTAACGCAAGAGGCCTACGACCGCCTCGCTGCAGAGCTCGAGCAACTCGTCAACTTTGCCCGCGCCGACATCGCCAAGCGCATTCAAGAGGCCCGCGAAGAGGGCGACCTCAAAGAAAACGGTGGCTACCACGCGGCCAAAGACGAGCAGGGCAAGATCGAGGCGCGCATCAACCGCATCGAAGAGATTCTGGCAACCTCTGTGGTCGGTCAGGCACCAGAGTCACACGGCGTAGTTGAGCAGGGCGTGCTCGTGACCATCGAACTCAACGGGGATGAAACCGAGTTTCTTCTTGGCTCGGCCGAAATCGGTGAGGGCACCGACGTGACCGTCTATTCGCCAGACAGCCAGCTCGGTCAGGTAATCATTGGCAAGAGCATTGGCGACGAGGCAACTTTTTACAACGCGCGCGGGCGCGAGATGCACGTAAAGATCGTCGGCGTTCGCTCGTTCAACGGCTAGTCAGCCGCCACTCACAACTAGAGCAGGTCGGCGTCGAGGCGTGCGGTCAGGCCCGCATCCTTGAGAGCCTTCATGACACGCTCTCGGTGATCGTGACCAGTGGTCTCAACCGCAAGGCGAAGCTCGACCTCGCCAATATCTAGGCCGCGTCCGTGGCGAGTGTGCAGCACCTCGACCACGTTGCCTTGGGCGCTAGCGATGGCATCGGCGGTAAGCACGAGCTGACCTGGGCGGTCTTGCAACATCACAGTGACGCTCGTGTAGCGCTCGGCAAACTCGAGACCGTGGCCGATGACCTTCTGCAGCAGCAGCGGGTCGATGTTTCCGCCGCTTAGCACAACAACCGTCTTGCCCTTCGGCTTGATCTTCTTGCTCATGAGCGCGGCCACACCGACGGCTCCGGCAGGTTCGACGACCTGCTTCGAGCGTTCGAGCAGAGCAACGATTGCCTGAGCAATCTCGCTGTCTGAGACGGTTACGACCTTGTCGATGTGCTTCTTGATTAGTTCAAACGGGATGCGCCCAGGCTCTGCCACGGCGATTCCGTCGGCGATGGTGCGCGAGGTCTTGATCTTGGTCGGCTTGCCCGCCTTGAGCGAAGGCACGTAGCTAGCGGCGTTCTCTGACTGAACTCCGATGACCTTGATCTTGCGGCCGAGCGAGGCTGCCTTCAGCTTTGCCGCAACAGCCACACCAGCGGCCAGGCCGCCACCGCCGATAGCGACCAAAATCGTGTCGACGTCTTGAACCTGGTTGACTACCTCAAGCCCGACGGTTCCCTGGCCCTGGATGATGTCGATGTTGTCAAAGGGAGCGATGAAAACGGCGCCGGTCTTGGCCGCGTACTCCTGAGCCGCTTTCAGGGTCTCGGCAAAGACAGCGCCTTCGAGCACGACATTGGCGCCATAGTTCTTGGTTGCCTGAAACTTTGGCAGCGAAGCGCCCATCGGCATAAAGATTGTGGCCTCGATGCCGAGCTTGCTCGCAGCGAGGGCAACGCCCTGAGCGTGGTTTCCGGCCGAAGCGGCAACCACGCCGCGCTTGCGCTCATCCGCGCTTAATTTGCTCATGCGGTTAAACGCGCCACGAAGCTTGTATGCGCCGGTGCGCTGAACGTTTTCGCACTTGAGCAGCACTTCGACACCGGTGATGTCGCTCAAAAAGTTGCTGCGAAGAATTGGGGTTTCGATGGCGACCTGGGCCACGATTTCGTGAGCGCGCTCGAAGTCTTCGAGTGTTGGCGCTACGACTGGTGGCTGGTTGGGCATGGTTCCTCGCTAAGTTCTTATGCTTGTATGAGTTTAGTTTGCGAAGGGGCTCAGATGACCGTTCGGCTCAGCATCGCCGAAGCGAGAGCGCTCACCTTGCACACGCAGGGGTTCACGGGCCGTCCACTTTCTGGCGTTCGCGAGGCCATCGATCACCTCGGGTTGCTGCAAATCGACTCGGTCAACGTTTTCGAGCGCGCGCACTACATGCCGCTTTTTTCGAGAATCGGCGAGTATGACAAGGCCGAAATCGAGACCCTTACATCCGGCTTCAATCCGCCGTTGATTGAGTATTGGGCTCACGAGGCAACCTTTATTCGAAGCCAGGACTTTGGGCTCTTTCGCTGGCGGATGCGGGACTTCGAGAACTACCACCTGACTAAGACCGCCGAGTGGCGGGCCGCAAACCTAGACCTGCTCGATTGGCTGCTTGCAGAGATGCGCGATCGGGGGCCGTTGACTGTCTCGGATTTCGAACACGAGCAAAAGTCGCAGCGACGCGGAAACTGGTGGGGCTGGAGCGACGTAAAGATCGGGCTATGGCACTTGTTTTCGGAGGGGCGAATCGCCTCGGCCGGCCGCCAGAACTTTACCCGTCGCTATGCCCTGCTCGATCAGGTCTTGCCAGCCGAGGTCTATGAGTCAGAGGTGCCAGAGCTCGAGGCTCGGCTCGAGTTGCTTCTCCGGGCTGCCGGGGTGCTGGGCGTTGGCACGGTCAAAGACCTCGCCGACTATTACCGCTTCAACCACGTGAAGACCAAGGGCTGGGTTGCCGAACTCGTGGCCGGCGGATTCTTGGCCGAGGTCGAGGTCGAGGGGTGGCGCGATAAGGCATTTGTGCCGAGTTCGTTGCTTGTCGATGACGCCTGGGCTGCCGCTGCAACTCCCGACACCACTACCCTGCTGAGTCCGTTTGACCCGCTGGTCTGGCACCGTGACCGCAACGAAAGGCTCTTTGACTTTCACTATCGCATCGAGATTTACACGCCAGAGCCAAAGCGGGTCTATGGGTATTACACCCTGCCCGTGCTTTGGCGCGGCCGAGTTGTCGGCCGAGTCGACCTCAAGAGCGATCGGCAGGCTGGCGTGTTGCGCGTGCAGTCTGCCTGGCACGAGGATGGCGCCTCAGGCCCCGGCGCCACGAGCGTTGGCGCGGCATCG
>JBEGJS010000151.1:0-3916 GCA_041184485.1 Actinomycetota bacterium
CCGCCGAATTCGGCGGGCCATTTTCTTCGCTAAAACCTTAGAAGTTGATCTCAGACAGCGGCTGCACGGTGGCCAGGCGACCGGGCATCTCGTAGTTCGTGAGGTTGTCGTTCTGCTCGTCGATCACCTGTTCGGCCGAAATCTTGTGTCCGGCCCACTCGTAGCTGTTCGAGGTGTGCGCGTCTGCGATCAGGGTCACGTCGTACCCGCGCTCGAAGGCCGAGTGCGTGGTGTGGCGAACACAGTGGTTCGACTCCGCGCCGCAAACGATCAACTTCGAAACTCCTAGGTGCTCGAGCACCGAGTCGAGGTTGGTGTCAATGAACGAGCTCTTGTAGTTTTTGCGCACGATTGGTTCGGTTGGCAGCGGCTCGAGCTCTGGCACTATCTGCCAACCCTCTGACTCCAGAACGAGACCCTCGTCGGAGTGCTGAACCCAGACCACGGCAACACCCGCGCCACGAGCACGTTCTACGGCAGTCTTGATGTTGGCGACAACGGCATCCCTGTTGAATGCGTTCTCGACCACCTCGTTCTGAACGTCAATGACGAGAAGGGCGGTATTTGGGCGATCGGTGAATGTGGTCATTCGAAGATTCTACTTAGCGGTATCGATCGGCTGCGCGAGCTCCCACATCTGGCCAGCTGGATCTTTGAACGTAATAACGCGAATGCCCCACGGCTGGTTGAGGGGGCCATAGTGAAGTTCGACGCCGAGGCTTCGAAGCCGGTTAGCCTCTTCGTCAACATTTTCAACCTGGATGGTGAGCATGCCGCGATGGCTGCCAGCATCGGAGATTGGATCTGGCGCAAAAAGACCCACAGCCGCAGTGCCGTCGAGGATGTTCACCATGACTTCGCCGAACTTAAAAATCACAGATACTTCGTCGCGAAAAATCGGCTCGAGGTCAAACACCGAGCGATAGAACGCCTCGGACTCAGCGAGTTCTGAAGTTGCAAGCGTTAGGGCAAAGATCGATGGTTTCGAGTGCATGGCTAAAGCCTAGGGCCACAGGCAAAAATGAAAAACCCGCCATCGCTGGCGGGTTTTTCACAATCGGGATGGGTGGAGATGCGAGGCCGATCAGCGAAGCGAAGCTATCGCTTCGCCGGCCGAAGGCCCCCATCTTGATGATCACCATGGGTGGAGATGGGGGGAATTGAACCCCCGTCCACTGCTGAGTTTCTGGCTCTTCTACGGGTGTAGCTTTTATAAGGTTCTACTCGGCCCCGGCACTAGCTAAAAGCGACATATCCGACAGGCCCAGCCTCAGCAAAAGTCCCGCGCGGCCCTGAGACACAACCGCGAAGCAAGATTTCTAAATGACGCCGGCACCCAGAACGAAATCAAATCTGGACCGACGGACTTCAGGCTCGCTTATGCAGCGAGGGCGAAGTCGGTGCGCTTAGCATTGGCACCTATAGTTTGCAGCGGACATTTACGTGTTGACGCTACATTCACGACCCGCTTCATCCAGTTGCAAAAGCAATGTCGAAACCGATCATCCCCGACTATTTATTTATCAAACCCATTGCTGGGCTCAATAAGGATACCTGCTGGGCGGACGTTTTAGTCCGTGAGTTCTCTGCGAACAAGCACGTGATCGTCGTCGATCCTCGAGCCCTCGACAAAACCGGCTCTGAGAAACATGCTGAGCTTGCCCCTGTAGCCGTCTGCCCTGAAATCTTCTGCCAGCCTCGGGGCTGCCTCAATTGACGAAAACCCCTGATCCTTGAGATCGCTGATCGCGAAGTTCAAAAGCGCGGTGGCGACACCCTTCCCCTGATGTTCGGCATCAACGACGAAACACAAGATTCTGGCCGCATCTTCAGCAATAGCAGGAAGCAGCTTGAAATTGTTTGCCTTGTTGGCGGCCATCCAGCCGACAGTCTTGTCTCCTTCGAAGGCCAGGTATCCCCGCATCTGGCCAGAGGTGATTCGACCGCAGGCCAATTTTCGATTTGCCTCGGCCAACTCGCTCTCGGGCAACTTTGCCGGCTGGGAGTTGAGATAGAACTGGCAGTAGCAACCAGCCCACTGCGGGTTGGTGGCGAAAGCCGGGCCATCCATGAAAGCCAAGAAGGTGTCGAGTTCGGCCGCGCTGAGGCGGCGGATTTCTACCACTCTTTGCCGCGGGTGGCCACCGCGCGGGCGGCCTCGCGCTTATCCTGCTGCTCTTTGAGGGTGTGGCGCTTGTCGTAGTCCTTCTTGCCCTTCGCGAGGGCGATCTCGACCTTTGCCTTGCCATCCTTGAAATAGAGCGAAAGTGGCACGAGCGTGTAGCCGCTCTCTTTGATTTTGCCGGTGAGCTTGTAGATCTCGGCGCGGTTCAGCAGCAGCTTGCGCTTGCGTCGAGCGGGGTGATTGTTCCAGGTGGCCTGGGTGTATTCGGGAATGTGCACGTTCTCGAGCCAGACCTCGCCGTTGTCGACCGAGGCAAAACCATCGATGAGCGAGGCGCGACCGGCTCGAAGCGACTTCACCTCTGGGCCGGTTAGCACAATGCCGGCCTCGTACACGTCTTCGATGAAGTAATCGTGCCGGGCCTTGCGGTTGCTGGCCACAACTTTCTGGCCGCGCTCTCTAGGCAAGGTGCTCCTTATAAATGGTTAGCCCCAAAGTCTAACAAGGCGAGGCGATCAGGCCTAGATGCGCAGATAACGACGGATGGCGACACCCGACGCAAACGCCGACAAAACGACGCCGACACCAACGAGCAGCGGAAAGATCTGCATGCCGTCGGCCATCGAAACGAACGAGGTCAGCGGCAGGCGAGTCGCGAGGTAGCCCTGAACGAAGTACTGAACGATGCCTAGCACCGCGCCGCCGGCGAGCAGCGAGCCGATGGTAGCCGCGATCACACCCTCGAGAACAAATGGCAGCTGAATGTAGAAGTTGCTGGCGCCAACGAGTCGCATGATGCCGAGCTCGCGACGACGCGACAGCGCCGAAAGTCGAATGGTGGTTGCAATCAGCAGAATCGCCGAAACGAGCATCACACCGGCAATGCTGATTGCGGCTAGAGAACCTGCGTTGAGCAGGCTAAAGATCTGGTCGAGGTAGGAGCGTTGATCGCGCACCTCTTCAACCCCGTTGAAACCACTGAACGACTCGGTGATGATTGCGCTCTGGTTTGGGTTCTTGAGGTTGACCCAATAGGTCTCGTTGAGTTGCTCGGGAGTCACATACTTGGCGACCGAGTTGCCCTTGAACTGCTGCTCGAACTTGGCGTAGGCATCGTCGTGGTTTTCGAAATAGAACTTTTCGACGTATGGCTTGATGGCCGGCGAGTTAAGGCGAGCCTCAACCGCTGCCTTTTGCGCCGCCGAAGACTCGCCCTGCGGGCAAAGGTCCTGCGCCGAGATGTCGGAGCACATGTAGACCGCCACCTGGGCTCGGTCATACCAGTAGGTCTTCATCTGGCCGATCTGAAGTTGCAGCAGCGCTGCCGTGCCAACGAAGGTCAGCGAAATAAAGGTGACCAAAATCACCGAGATAACCATGGATACGTTTCGGCGCAGGCCGTTGAAGATTTCTCCCAAGATGAACCCGAGTCTCATTCGGTCACCTCGTAGCCGGCGCCGCGCTCGTCGCGGATGATGACTCCCCCGCTGAGCTCGATCACGCGCTTCTGCATTCGGTCGACGATTCCCCGATCGTGAGTCGCCATGATGATCGTGGTGCCCTGCTCGTTTACCCGGTTCAGCAGCGCCATGATGTCTTGCGAGGTCGATGGATCGAGGTTGCCGGTAGGTTCATCCGCGAGAAGAATCGCGGGTTTGTTGACGATCGCGCGGGCCAGCGCAACACGCTGCTGCTCGCCACCAGATAACTCGTGCGGCATGCGGTCTGCCTTGCCCTCGAGGCCAACCATGCGCAGCACCTCGGGCACGGCATCCATCATGTATCCGCGCG
>JBEGJS010000152.1:0-2710 GCA_041184485.1 Actinomycetota bacterium
CCGACAAGAGCCAGGCCAAAGTCATCGTCGTTGGTATTCCAGACGTGCCGGGCAAAGCAGCCGAGCTCTTCACAGTGATCGCCGACGCTGGCGCCAACATCGACATGATCGTGCAGAACACCGCCACCGGCTCGGATGTCACCGACGCCGTCAGCGACATCTCGTTCACCCTGCCAAAAGCCAACTCAGCCAAGGTTCTGGCCGCCCTCGAGGCAGCCCAGGGCAAGCTCGGCTACCGCGAGGTCATCTTCGATGACCAGATCGGCAAGCTCAGCGTGGTTGGCGCAGGCATGCGCACCCACTCGGGTGTCTCGGCCACCCTGTTTCGCGCTCTCGCCGAAGCAGGCATCAACATCGAGATGATCTCGACATCCGAGATTCGCATTTCTGTCGTCACCAGCGACGACGAGATCGACGCAGCGGCTCGCGCCGTGCACACCGCCTTCGGCTTGGATGGCGAGACCGAAGCAGTCGTCTACGCCGGCACCGGCCGCTAACCAGAAGGGCACTCAAAATGAGCAAGAAGCCAAACCTCGCACTTGTCGGCGCCACCGGAGCCGTTGGCACCGTGATGATCGACATCATCAACAACCGCCCAAACATCTGGGGCGAGATTCGCCTCATCGCTTCGCCACGCTCTGCCGGCAAGAAGATCAGCGTGCACGGCGAAGACCTAACCGTGGTTGCCCTTTCGCCAGAGGCATTCGACGGCATCGACATTGCGATGTTCGACGTGCCAGACGAGATCTCTGAGGTCTGGGCCCCAATCGCCGCAGAGCGCGGGGCAGTTGCCGTAGACAACTCTGGTGCGTTCCGCATGAACGACCAGGTTCCGCTGGTTGTGCCAGAGGTCAACCCTGAGCAGGCAAAGAACCGCCCGCTCGGCATCATCTCGAACCCAAACTGCACGACCCTCACCATGATGGCCGCCATGGGTGCCCTGCACCGCAAGTGGACCCTCAAGGAACTCGTCGTCTCGAGTTACCAGGCCGTTTCGGGCGCTGGCTCAGCCGGCATCGAGCGACTGCGCGACGAAACCGCCGCGGTTGGCAAGGCTCGCGAAGCGGGCTCGCAGGCCGGCGACGTGGCAGCAGCCCTGGTTGCCGGTGGCCTCGACCCAGCCGATTCGCCATGGGCTCACCCAATCGCCCTCAACGTGATTCCGTTCGCGGGCTCGCTGAAGGCCGGCGGCCACTCGAGCGAAGAGATGAAGGTTCGCGACGAGTCGCGCAAGATCCTCGGCATCAACGACCTCAAGGTCGCCGCCTCGTGCGTTCGCGTACCCGTTCAGGTTGCCCACTCGCTAACCGTGCACGCAACCTTCGCCAACCCGCTAACCCCAGATGAGGTTCGTGCGGTGCTTTCCGAGCAGCCGACCATCCGCGTTGTAGACGACCCAGCGAACAACGAGTACCCGACCCCAGCTCAGGTAGCCGGCCAGGACCCGACCTTCGTTGGTCGCATTCGTCAGGCTCTCGACTTCGAAAACAGCATCGAGCTCTTCGTTGTCGGCGACAACCTGCGCAAGGGTGCTGCCTTGAACACCTATGAGATTGCCGAGCTAGTCGCCGCCGAATTCGCTGGCTAATAGCCAGACAACTCGCGGGTGTCTGCGCGGTTTCGAGCAACTAGACCGCTAGCCTAAACACATGCTGAAACGACTCGCCTCGCTAATGGGTGCGGTCGTTTCGCTGTTTTTGGGCCTGTCGCTAGCCGGTTGCGCGCCAGCTGAAGTGACCCCCAGCTCAACACCGTATCCGACGATCGATGCCAAGCTGATTCCATCGGCAGCACCAGACGACGCCATCGCTGTTTCGACAACCGACTTCGACGCGAAGTTTGGCATCTATGCCTTTAAGGCCGGAACTGGCTCGGCTTGGTGCTCGATCGACACCAAGAACAAGTTCGTCATCTGCGAGCAAAACGAAGCCGATGCGATGTACACACCGATTCCAACCCCGAACGACTGCTACGGCTCGTTCGGTTATCAACTTGAGCTCGATGCTGCGAAGCCGGCAACTGGCGACATCGCCCACTTCAACTGTTCGGGCAGCTACTACACCGACCCCACGAACCTTGCGACGCTCTCGGATCATCAGAAGATTGTCGCCGCCGGCTTTACGTGCTGGGTGCAAAAGATCACTGCGCGATGCGACAACGAGAGTGGCAACTACATCGCCCTTGGTCCAGACGCCTGGGCGCTCGGCAACTAGTCCCGAGCAACTAACTCGAGAACCCGAACCTCAGGTCGGCAGAAAAACCTAACTGGCGCATAAATGCTGGTGCCGAGCCCGGCAACCACGTTGAGCAGCAAGGTTCGACCACCAACCTCTTGAACGCTAAGACCCTTGGCTTGTTTGCCTGGCAAATCGCAGTTGGTCACAAGAGCTCCGAAGCCGGGCAGGCAAACTTGCCCACCGTGCGTGTGGCCCGCAAAAATCAGTTCGACGCCAACGCTCCCCATCGCCTCGATGGCGTCTCGGTATGGCGCATGTGTGACTCCCAGCAAGACGTCTGTCGAGCCGATCTGTGCCACAGATTGGGCTAGACCACCCAAGTGAGCCCGCCCGATATGTTCGTCATCGAGCCCAACCAGGCCGACGCGTGTGCCGTTGATGGTCAGAACGCCCGCCGAGTTGTTGAGGTTGAGCCAGCCGAATTCGCCGAGACCGGCCACTAGCCCTTCGGTGTCGAGAATCGCGGTGTTGCG
>JBEGJS010000153.1:0-12191 GCA_041184485.1 Actinomycetota bacterium
GAGAAGAAACGCCCAAACCCGGCCGCGCGAGCTATCGCGACGCCGAACAGCGGCAGGAGCACACCGGTTAGAAGAGCGGGTAATTGGCCGTTCGACTGGGCTTCGAGAATCGCGAAAGACAGCGCGTAAGCCAGGGACGCGAGCGAGCGCACCCATGGCCTAGCCGAAACCAGGCCGATGAACTGCCAGGCAGACACGAATGCGAGCGTTGGTGCGAGCCAAACAAAGACCGTGAGGGCCAGGGTCGGCTGCCACGGCGTGATGCTGCCGACGAGCAAGAGGTTCCAGTTGAACGGGTCGCTCGGCGCAGCAAATCCGCCGCCTAGCGGCAACCAGGATGAACCGGTGCGCACAAAGAGATCAAGCCAGTTGTTGGCTAGCGGGTAGAGCCCGCCACCTACCACGGCGACTCCGCGCGGCCAGAACTTGAAGCTGGCGACTGCGATGATTGCGATCCACCAGAGCCCGCCCGAAGCCAAGAAGCTCTTTTGTTCGCGCCGCTCCAGCAGGTGCAGTTCGCCTCGCCTAAAGGCCTGAAGGTTGGCTACCGCCTCCTCTTGCTCAAACTTGGCGCGCGAGTTTGCCTTGACCTGGCTTCTTGAGGCTCGCAGCGGCTTGAGCGACGAGATGCCCTTCGTGGCAGGGCGACGTCTCGAGCGCAGGCGACCGAATATCGTAAAGAACCCCCAGAGCGAAGAATCGAACTCGCCGATGATGCGGTCTGGTCGCTTTGCGAGCAGTCTGCCGGCAACGCGCGCGAGGCCGAGGGCCGGCAGAAACAGCCAGTAGAGCAGCGCGAGCGGCAACGGCGAATAGACGAGGCGCAGGTGCACGGCGGCGCGCAGCATTGCCGTGTGCGGCGAGGTGCGCAGCCATCTGCGAGGTCGCTTGCCGGCAAGCGACAGGCCGCGGTGGCGCACCTTCGCCTCGGGCACCACGACGACCCGGTGGCCGGCTAGACGGGCTCGCAGCGAGAGATCTAGGTCGGCGGCAAGCGGGGGCGCTGAAGCATCGAGGCCACCGAGATCGCGATACACGTCCGCACGAATCAGCGCGCCGGCCGTGCCCACGGCCATGACGTCGCTCTCGTCGTCAAACTGCGACTGGTCTAGTTCGCCGTTGATCAGGCTGAATGGGGTTCCGCCGCGGGTCAGGCTTAGCCCCATCTGCATGATTACGCGGGGCTGCTCCCAGTCGAGTTGCTTCGGGCCGGCAATCGCAACCGATGGAGCGAGCTCGACCGTCTGCAGCAGTTTCTCGAGGGCATCTGGCTCTGGGGCACTGTCGTCGTGCAAGAGCCAGATCCAGGTGGTTTCTTCGTTATCTAACGCGGCAGCAACCGATGTCGCCAGGCCGGTTTTGTGCGGCAGGCGCAAGACCTCGGCGCCGTATTCACTTCGAACTAGGGTGGCGCATTCAGAGCCTTGAGAGGTGTCGACGACGATGATCTCGTCTGGTGCAACGGTCTGCGAAGCCAGAGCCTCTAGAGTGACGGCCAGATACTCCGGCTCGTCATGGCTCACTACTACGGCGGTGACCGTCGACTTCATGTATTCAGCCTATTGGCCGCCCCTGTTAGGCGCGCTTTTTCAGCTTGCGACGCTCACGCTCAGAGAGGCCGCCCCAGATGCCAAAGCGCTCGTCGTTCTTGATTGCGTAGTCGAGGCACTGAGCCTTGACGTCGCATCCAGCGCAGATGCGCTTTGCATCGCGGGTCGAGCCGCCCTTTTCAGGAAAGAACGCTTCAGGATCGGTCTGGGCGCAAACTGCGTCAGCCTGCCAGGCTAGAGGGTTGGTTTCGCCGTCGGAATAAGCACCGGCAACGCCGAGCTTGACGATGTCGACGAACCAGTTAGCTGGAACCTGAGCACCGCCGTTGGTGTTGTTCTCGTACAAACCATGTCCCCGTTCCGAGACGCCCTTAGCGCCTCGAGTAATAACTTCTTGGGTGTAATTACACCGATGTCATTCGCTCGGTGTCAAGTCGAGTTTTTCCAAGTTTCAAGCCCGAGTCGAGGTTTGCCCGCCCCGCTATTCTTGAAGCCATGACGGTTTTGGTGACTGGTGGCGCTGGCTACATCGGCTCGCACGTGGTTCGTGCCCTGTTATTGCGCGGAACTCGCGTTGTTGTCGCCGACGACCTCTCGGCCGGCATCCCAGCCAGGGTGCGGGGTCTAGACGTTGCGCACATCGATCTGGCCGCCGCTGAGGCCCCAGACGTTATTCGAACTGTTATAAAAAAGCACTCGGTGACCTCGGTAATCCACCTCGCAGCCCGCAAACAGGTCGGCGAATCGGTCGACAAACCGGAGTGGTATTTTCAGCAAAATATCGGCGGCCTCGCCAACCTTCTAACCGCGATGCGGCTCGAGAGAGTCGACCGCCTGGTCTTCTCTTCGAGTGCCGCGACCTACGGCATGCCCAACGTCGACAGCGTGACCGAGGACCACCCCGGCCGCCCGATCAACCCTTACGGCGAGACAAAGCTGGTCGGCGAATGGATGGTGGCCGACGCCGCCAAGGCCTGGGGTCTTCGCGGCACCAGCCTTCGCTACTTCAACGTCGCCGGCGCCGGCGCTGCCGAGCTGGCCGACACTGCGCTCGCAAACCTGATCCCAATCGTCTTCGCCGCCATCCGCGCCGGCAAGCCAGCGACGGTGTTTGGCACCGACTACCCCACCGCCGACGGCAGCTGCGTGCGCGACTACGTGCACGTGCAAGACCTCGCCGAAGCGCACCTTGCCGCACTCGACTACCTAGACAACGATGACAGAACCCACTCGGTGTTTAACGTGGGCACCGGCCGCGGCTACAGCGTGCTCGAGGTGCTCGCCGAGGTCAAGCGCGTGACCGGCATCGACTTCGAGGTCAACCTGGCCGATCGCCGAGCCGGCGACCCACCATTTTTGTGCGCCGACGTTTCGCGAATCAAAGAATCACTCGGATGGTCGGCTCAGCGCGGCCTCGGCGAAATCGTCGAGTCGGCTTGGGCCGCCCTCAACTAGTCCCTCAGCGCCGGGCTAGAGCAGGCTCGAGGCGATAAACACCGTGCCGCTGCCGGCCAGGGTAAACAACCGCGCGTCTGCCGAAAGATAGGCTGCCTCGCCCAGGCGCAGGCTCTCGAACTCGCCGAGGCTCGTACTGACGGTGACCTCTCCCCCGGTGCACAACAGCACGCAGTCGCTAGGCAGATTCAAATCGGCAAGGATGCTCGAGCCGCCGAGGTCGGCTCGATAGAGCACAAAGTCTTCGACCGGAGTCTCGAAACGAACCAGACCGTGAGCCAGTTCGGCGGCATGCACGAGGTTGGGTTCGCCTGGCGCAAAGTCGACGACCGCCGAGAGCTCGGCGACATCCACGTGCTTTGGGGTAAGCCCACCGCGCAAAACGTTGTCAGAAGAAGACATGATCTCGATGCCGAGGCCGCTCAGGTAGGCGTGTAAAACCCCGGCCGCAACAAAGAGCCCCTGGCCCGGGCGAAGCGATACGCGATTCATCATCAGCGCAACCAAAACCCCCGGATCCTGCGGGTGCAGGGCTGCCAGGGTGGCCACGAGGTCTCGGTCGGCCGGCTCTAGAGGCGCTGCAGCCAGCGCAGATACCACGCCGCCAAACTCACCGGTTCGACCAAGTGCGTCGGCGAAGATCTGCTGGATGCCGCCCGGTAGCAGCGACAGGTAGCGCTGCCCCGTCGCTGCGGTTTCGGCATCGGCACTGGCCGCCATGATGCCGAAGATGGCCTCTAACTGCTCTGCCGGGCGAAAACCGCAGAGCGCCTCAAAAGGCGTGAGGGCAACGAGCAACTCCGGCTTGTGCTGCGCATCCTTGTAGTTTCGAACTGCCGAATCGATGGCGATCGCCGCCGCATTCTCGCGCTCGAAACCCGAACGAGCCTGAGTCGCATTTGGGTGAGCTTGAATCGAGAGTGGCTGCCCCGCGGCAAGAATCTTGAGCAAGAACGGCAGGCCATCGGCCCCGATGACCTCGGCGAGTGAGCGGCCATCGTTGACCACAGAGGCCGGCGAACCAGGATGTGTGCCAAACCAAATCTCAGCCATTGGCGAGCCCGTCGCCGCGATGCCGAAGTAGTCGGCAATTAGGTTTGGCGAACCCCACGCGTAGTCGCGCGCCTGGTTTTCTATCTTGAGAATCATTACCCCTCAATTGTTTCGGTTCTGTGGCCGAAAAGACCATGTGAAACGCCAAAACACGGTCAATAGACTTATCGAGACAGGAGGTGACCTTGAACGCCCTGACCCAACCGATCGACATCATCACGACGAGACGAAACCCTCGCAGGTGGGCAACCTGGCTCGCCTACTTCGGCCTATTCAAGGTCATGGCCTCTGAAGCTTTTCTCTATTTGATCGGCTGGCAGGCCTGGACTGTTCTTTCGGCGATCTATTTCTTTGGCGCGGTCTGGTTCTTGGCCAAAGAGCGTCGCCGCGACGTGCTGCGCCAGATGCCATGGGCACTGCGAGCGCTGCTGCTCTTGATGCTGCTGAGCCTTGGCTGGACGAACTACCCGATGTACACAGGGATGGGCATTCTCGGCCAGCTCACCAACACGACCTTTGCCCTGTTTCTGGTGGCGTTCTTCTCTTGGCGACAGCTGCTTCGCATCTTTGCGGGGGTGCTTCGCTGGGTGCTCTGGGCCTCGCTGGCTTTCGAACTCGCAGCCGCCCTGATTGCCCACGGGCCGGTGCAGCGCATCTTCGGCAGACACTACCCAGGCGCTTTTCCGACCAACCGCGCCGACTACTGGGTGCAAGGCGAGCTGCTCAACGGCGGGCGCTTTCAGGGCATCCTGGGCAACGCCAACCTGGTTGCAAACGCCGCCATCCTGGCCATCGTGGTCTTTGCGATCGAGTGGAGTCTGCGCGAGGTTAAGTTGGTGCTCAGCCTTGTTTCGATGGCCTCGGCTCTCGTGGTCTTTGTGCTTTGCCAATCGGGTGGTGCCGCCTTTGCGCTGCTCGCAATCGCGCTGACCGCCATCGTGGTCTTCTTGGCTGAGGGGCACGACCGAGACACTCGCCACCGCTACTATCGCAATGCCCTCACGGTGGTTGGCGCCGCCTCACTGGTCGTGCTGCTGTTTAGAAAACAGGTGTTCGGCTTCATAGGCAAGAGCCCAGACATGACTGGGCGAAGCAAGATCTGGAAGGCCGTTCAGGCACTCATCGACCAGCGGCCATTTCAGGGCTGGGGCTGGATCTCTTCGTGGATGCCCGACGCCGAACCGTTCACCAACCTGATCGTGCTCAAGGGCGTGCACTACTACAGCGCTCACAACTCGTTCTTAGAGTTCTGGTTGCAGATCGGCATCGTCGGATTCGGCCTAGCGATCGCACTTGTGATTCTGACGTTCGTGCGACTCTGGAGAATCGGCGTTCGCCACACGAACAAGCTCTATCTGTGGCCCGTGCTGGTGTTCGTGGGTTTGATCGTGCACAACCTCATTGAGAGCCGCCTCCTGATCGAAAACGGCTGGGTGCTCTTTGTGCTCTTCGTGGTCAAGGCTGCCGACCCAATAGATTCACTCGAGCCCATGGGCGTTCCATCCAAGCGGGTTCAGCGCCGCCAGCAGCGCAAACTTAAGGTCTAGTCGAGATCAGCTCGGCGGGTGACTCGATTTCGACCACCTTTGGCTTGGGCATTACCGCCGGCTTGCCCTCTGGAATCTGATCGGCGAAGGCCTGGCTGACATCGCGCAAGCCAACGCTCTTGCCTCGAAGCGCGGCCAGCAACGCCCAGTTCTTTACAAACTGACGCTTGCCGCCGGTGACAATCCAACGCTTGCCGTCTGGGGTTCGAATGAACCGACCAAAGGCCGCGGTCGAGATGTTGAGGTTTCGGCAAGCAGAGATGTCGAGCGGGCTCGGCACGCCCGGGTAGTGTCGCGCCAGTTTGCTCTCGATGGGGTCGAGCGTGCCTTTGTCATAAACAAGGATGTTGCCAGCGCAGTTAACCTTGAGCGGCGAAACCGGAGCCTTGATCTGGTAGCCACTGAGGTCGCTCGGCAGCTCGACCCTGGGCTTGGCGAGGCCAAGGTCTTGCACCTGCTGGGCGGTTATTGGCCTCAGTTCGGTAAGCCCATCGACAAGGTAAATCTGCTTGGTCGCCTTATTGGTCACGGTGGCGCCTGGGCCAAACACCTTTGGCGCCTGCACAATCAGGTCGATGGCCGAGTTGGGAATCATCTGGATGTCTTGAACGGCAACGAATGTCTTGAGCAGTGCTCGGTCTTTGGCTCCGACTACAACTCGCGCCGTTGCCTTGTCGACCAGATAAACGGTTGCGCCGGGGCCAGACTGCACGAGCGCAGGCAGCACCAGCGGCTCGGCCACATCCGGGATCAAAGAAAGCACCTGATCGGGAATCATCGCGGGTAGGTCAACCAGCGCAGAAATGTCGCTGACCTTGCGCTTGCCCATCGGAGTGATGAGGTAGCCCTGGCCCTCGCCGTCTCGCACGATGCTGCTGATTATGGTGTGCGAGTCAACCTGGCTGAGGCCCTGAGTCGAGAGCGAGCCAATCGACTGCTTGAACCAGCCCGCAAAGCTCACGTCGGCGAGGGTCGTGGCCGCTATCTGAAAGTACTGGTCGTTAACCAGCACACCGAGTGTGCCATTGGTTCGGTTGTTGACGAGCGTGTCATCTGTGGCGATCGGCGGACCCCACGGCAGTGCGCTGAACGCGCTCAACGGTGCGGCGCTCAGAGATGGCAGCGCTAACCCTTCGGCTATCACCGAATCGCTGTCTAGAACCTCGCGCTTGACTCCGTTTTGAATCAAGAATCGGTCGACGCCGTTGCTAGAGACGAGCGCGGTGGCCGGCCCAATGGTTGGCAGCGCATTCAGTTGATACGAGGTGAGTTGCACCGCGCTGGCGCAAACATAAGACAACTGGGTTGCTATGGCGCAGGATGCGATTGTGTACTTCTTGCCCTGCGCAACCATATAGAGCTGGCCGGTGGCCGCCTTCACCAGCCTGGTGAGTTCACCGCCGTTCTTGAACGAGTCGAGGTACTGCTGCGAGATCTGGCCTAGCGGCCCGAGCGGGGCAAAGTCGCCCGATAACGAAGGCGCACTCAGGTGATACTTGGTCTGATCGACGATCAGGTAGGGGTCGGAGGTTGGGCTCTGCACCAAGAAGCCGCCGGCAATCGGCGAGCCAAACCAGTCGCTGTAGAAGCGCCAAAAGTTTCGGTTGCCATAGGCGCTGCACGAGTCGCCCGAACCATACAGGTGCTCGAGGGCGGCAGCGTTGGGCGTGTATGGCGTGTAGTAGTAGAGCGAGGCGGTGGCCTGACTCTTGAGCATGAAGGTCTTGCGGCCGCAAGAGGCCTTTGGGTTGTATGCGATCGAGATATTCGAGCCCACCTTTAGATAGGTGAACGAAGACTTCGGGTTGCCATACCAGTGCAACTGGCCCGCCGCCTTGTAGAGCTGATTGAACAGGCCCGACCAAACCTTGCCGCAGATTGCCGGGTCGCTGTCGGGGCAGCCGTAGCCGAGCGCCGCGCGATACATGTATGGCGTGGGGTTCGTGGCCTGCACGAGTCCCTGCTCTTTTTGCAGGGTGACCAGCAGCACGCGAGGGTTGATGCGGCAGGCGGCCGCAATATCGTGGATGATCATCGCCGCGGTCTGGTCGGTCTTGGCTGGCAGGTCGGTGCACTTGCCATCCTCGCCCTTCTTGGCCGGGGTGTCGGCGTGAAAGTCCTTCAAGCACGGAGTCTCGCCGTAGTTGGCCTTGCACTTCGGCACCTGAGAGTTCAAGAAGTTTTGAATCTGGTCGACTGTCATGGTCGTGAAGTCATAGAACACGGTGTCGGTGATGATCAAACCGGGGTCAAACTGCGAACCGCTCAACGCGTTAGCAGGCGAACTCGCGCCTGGCAAAACGCTCAGGCCGACTGCGACCAGCAGCGCGGTGGCTGCCAGCCCAATCAGCGAGCGGATGCGGCGCAGCATTAGAGCGAGGGCACCGAATTCGCCGAACTAGCGCCCTTGTATCCCTCGGACTCATAGCTCACGACCGCACTCAGCGATGAGGTGCTGAAGAACGCCGACGAGATGGTCAGTGCAAAACACTGGGTGGTCGAAACGTTCGACTCTGCCGAGGCCGAAACCGACTTAGTGACCGAGCCACCGGTGACCGTCAGCGTGCACTGGCCGCCATCCTCGCTCACGTTGGTGACTTCGGCGATGGCCGTGATCGACGTGCCGTCGTTGCTGAGGTTGATGATGCTGACTGAGGCCTTTTTCTTCGGCTTGGCCGACTCGCTTGGCGACGCGGAGGTCGTTGGCGAGGCAGATTCGCTGGGCGATGCCGATTCGGTCGGGTCAATGGTTGGGGTCGCCGAGGTGGTCGGCTCGCCGGTTGCCCCCCAGTTTGGATAAAACACCGAGCAACCGCTCAGCGAGGTGGCTAGGGTCAGGCCGGTGACAACGGCTACCGAGAATTTCAAGAACTTGCTCACGAGATGGTCCTTTCGGCCGAGTAGAGCCGTTTTGCTGGGCAAAAATACCCTGATTTAAGCCTAAGTTCGGGCCTCTGGTTTTGTGCTTATTTGGCTCTGGCCAACATGGATTTCACAGCATCATGGATTCGCCTGAAGTTCGGCGCATCCGGCTGAAAGCGAGGTGGCACGAGCTCGAGCGACTTGATGCCCTTCTTTGACTTCGCCTTGATGGCCAGGTCGACGAGAGATGCGACCGACTGCTTTGGGATGTTGGTCTTCAGGAGCGACTCACCGGCAGCGGCGATTGCGTCAAACCTCGTGACGACGTTCACAATGTTCACCTGAGCCAGCAGGGCGTTTTCGACCTCGCGCTGGCGCTGCATGCGGGCATAGTCGGTAGAGCCGTGACGCGAACGGGCATACCAGAGGGCGTGAAAGCCATCCAGGTGTTGTTTGCCAGGATGCAACCACTCGACAACGTCGCTGAGGTCGTCGCGCTGACCGTTGATCGGCAGGCAGTTTTCGTGCGAACGCACGTATCCGCCGAGCGGCAAACAGTGCTTGACGGTCATGTTCAGACCGCCGAGAGCATTGACCAACTTGGCGAAGCTCTTCATGTCAATCAGGATGTAGTAGTCGATTTTCAGACCGGTGACGCCTTCGACGGCATCCTTGGTTGCCTCGACGCCCGGTGTCGAGTGACGAGCGCGAGCCGCCGGATACTCGTAGGCAAAGTTGTCAGAGACCTTCTTGTAGATCGCGTTGATCAGGTTGCCCTCAGAGTCCCAGTAGCCGCCCGGGTAGTGTTTGTGCATCGGTGACCAGGTGGGAAAAGGCGCGTGCTGCAGGTTGCGCGGAATGCCGATGTTCACGACGGCACCAGTCTTGGCACTGATGCTCAGAACCGAAATCGAGTCTGGGCGAAGACCAAAGCGGTCGCTGCCCGAGTCGCCGCCGAGCAGCAAAACGTTGTAGCGATCGTGGCTCGGATTCATCTCGCCGCTGTTGCGAAAGACACGTGAAAGAACGCTGCCAGCGCGAGTGGTGATGTTGGCCGTGCCGAGCATAGTCAAGGCGGGCAGCAAGCCGACCAACAAGAAGGCAGTCAAAAAGACCCAGCGCGAGCGACGCCCGGTTCTGCCGACCCGCGCCAGGCGCATGGCGTCGAGGCTAAGGAGGCCAAAGACCAGACCAAAACCAACCAGCAGCCAACCGACGATAGCCAACCCGGTCTGATTGGTGAACATCCAAATCAGGGCGACCCGGTTAATCAGCGCGGTTGCCACCAGCGTGGCAATGGTCAACCAACCCAGAAGCGTGACGACGATGCCAACTCTCGCGAGCCTCTTGCTGCCGGCAACGAGTTGGGCAGAACCAGGGATGAAAAAGTTGAGCAACAGCAGCCACCGGGCACGGCGACGCATCTGCGCCGGGGTCGCCTCGGCGAAGTTTCTAAAAGTGATCGGGTTGGGCGAAGGCTTGCCCTGGCGGCCAGAACCCGGCTTGCCTAGATTTGAGATTTCAGCTTCGCATTCTTTTCGGCAACAACGGCGGCGAGCGACTCGGTGAATTCGGCGAGGCGCTTGCTTAGCGACTCGTCGAAGGCACCGATGATGCGAGCGGCAAGGATGCCGGCGTTCTTGGCTCCGCCAATCGAGACGGTGGCAACCGGGATGCCCGCTGGCATCTGAACGATCGAGAGAAGAGAGTCGAGCCCGTCGAGTTTGGCGAGCGGCACGGGCACGCCGATGACGGGCAGCGTGGTGACCGAGGCGAGCATGCCGGGCAAGTGGGCCGCGCCTCCGGCACCGGCGATGACAACCTTGAGGCCTCGGCCCGCGGCGGCCTTGCCCCACTCGATCATGCGTTCTGGGGTGCGGTGAGCCGAGAGAACCTCGACCTCAAAGTCGATGCCGAACTCCTTGAGGGCTTCGACGGCGTCAGACATGACCGACCAGTCTGAATCTGAACCCATCACAACGCCGACTAATGGCTGAGGCATCTGGCACTCCAATCTTTACCGCTCAATTTTAGGTTGGGCGGCCGCTCTGGGGCGGCAGGCTGGGGCGTGGCTTTTAGCCGAGCAGGGCTGCTGCGATCGATCGGCCCTCGGCGAGCGCTGCCTCGACGTCTGGGCCGACGACCGTCACGTGCCCGAGCTTGCGACCCGCGCGCGGAGCCTTGCCGTAGTGGTGCACCTTGGCGCTGGGGTGATCGGCGAGGGCGCGCTTGTATGCCCCGACGATGTCGCTCGAGTCGTTGACGCCGAGCAGGTTAATCATGACCGCGGCATCGTCTACGAGTTCGGTTGAACCTAGCGGCAGGTCGAGAACGGCCCGCAGGTGGTTTTCGAACTGGCTGGTCTTGGCGCCTTCGATCGAGAAGTGCCCAGAGTTGTGCGGGCGCATCGCGAGCTCGTTGATCACAAGCCGCCCGTCGCGGGCCTGAAACATCTCGACCGCAAGCACGCCGGTGACGCCGAGTCCGTCGGCGACGCCGCGCGCGATGGCCGCCGCCTGGTCGAGCAACTCGCGGTCGGCGTTTGGCGCCGGGGCAATAACCTCGGCGCAGACGCCGTTTCGCTGCACGGTTTCGACCAGAGGCCAGGCGGCCCACTCGCCACTCGGGCGGCGGGCAGAAAGCTGCGCAAGCTCGCGAACAAAGTCAACCTTCTCTTCGGCGAGCAAACTGCCGCCCGCCTTGGCGAGGCCATCGGCGCTCAGCCAGTCGGCGGCGTCGGCCGACGAGCGCACAACGCGCACGCCCTTGCCGTCGTAGCCGCCAATAGGGGTCTTGAGAATCGCGACCCCGCCGTTTGCCGCGATGAACTCATCTAGCGCCTCGGCGTCGCGAATCTCACGCCAAGCCGGCATCGGCAACCCGAGCTCGGTTAGTCGAACGCGCATGTGAAGTTTGTTTTGGGCGAAGGCCAGAGCCTTCGAGGGCGGCTGAACCGAAAAACCGGCATCCTCGACGGCACGAAGCACGGCTAGCGGCACGTGCTCGTGGTCAAAGGTGATCACGTCTACCGTCTTGGCAAACTCCAAGACTTCGTCGAGCTGGGTGTAATCGCCCACCTGGGTGGCGGCAATCGCGGCCGAAGAGTCGGCGGCCTCGGCCAAGACCTTAATGTCGAGCCCCATGTGCAGCGCCGGCGGCACCATCATTCGGGCCAGCTGGCCGCCACCGATAACACCGACGCGAGGTTTAGACATGCTTCTATTTTCGCCCAAGAAGGCGCTCCAAATCGGCCGCCGCCACTTTTGCTTTAGCCAATCTGGGTAGCCGCAGCTCTGGCTCAAGCCCTCGAAGCTGCAGCGTTATTACTCCACCAGAGCGCTCGAGCCCCTTGATGTCTTCGAGCGCAACCGATTGGCGCACCCTGCCAAAGATGCCGGCGCGAATCGAGACTCGCACCGTGGTGACTTCGACGCCAGAGCCCATGAACCTGAGCGCGGGCAAAAACCATAAGAAGAAAGCAAGGATGCCGCCGACGGCATAGCTCGTGTTGACCATCCAGGCCTCGGTGAATTTGGGCAGCAGGTAGGTTTCGGCTGCCACCAGAACGGCGAGCATCAAGATCGGCAAAGCAAGTCGAAGCGAAGACCCCCGCAGGCGCACCAGGCGCACTTCATGTTCGAAACTCACAGGCTAATTGTGCCTCAGGTGAACGATGTCGCCCGCGGCAACCTCGGTTGGCACACCGGCGACGTCGACTATCAGG
>JBEGJS010000154.1:0-12452 GCA_041184485.1 Actinomycetota bacterium
TGGGTGCCGGGCGGAAGCGTAGTCAACTGGCCAAACTCTCGCCGGGCAATTTCAAGATTCGGCAATTGGTATGCGCGGGCGCTGCTGGGCTCACAAATCAAAGACATCACTGCTGGCTTTAGGGTTTACCATTCCAGCGCACTTCGCAACGTGAATTTTGGGGGAGCGGTGGCCCACGGATACGGCTTTCAGGTTGAGATGGCGCGGCTCTTTGAGCGCGCGAACCTGAGTGTCACAGAGGTTCCGATTACGTTCGTCGAGCGCACCGTAGGGGTATCGAAAATGAGCACGGCTATTGTGGCCGAGGCCATGTGGCTCGTGACTAAGTGGGGCCTAAGGCGCCTCTTCAGGGGCTAGTTGTCGGCCTTGCCGCCAGCGCGACGTGCGCGAATGTAGGCGAGACGCTCCTGAAGAATCTCTTCTAGTTCCTCGCGGCTGCGACGCTCTAGCAGCATCTCCCAGTGCGAGCGAGGGGTCTTGATTTCTTCTAGGTCGATGGCGATCTGCTGACCATCTTCGATGCGAACGGCCTGTAGGTTACACGACTTGCACTGCCAGGTTTCTGGCAACTCTGCATCTGCAGAAAACACCATCGCGCTGTCGTGGCCAGCGCCACAGCGATAGACGAGGTTCAAACGGGGGGAGTAGGCGACACCTTTTTCACTCTCGAGGCTCTGAGTGCCGAGGCGCATTCCGCGCATAGTTTGGTTTGCCATTTTGACTCCTGCTCTAACGCGCCTTGAGGCGCAACCCTTGGCTAAACCCGCGTCTCTTGGCGACTATTCCCCGATGGGCGAGGCACCTTGCCAGCCACAGGTTGGACGGCAAAAATCGGGGCGGGCTAGGGGAGTAGGTGCTCGACCGCGAGGTCTGCTCGGTCGGTCACGATCCCGTTGGCGCCCCTAGAAAGCAGCTGGCGCATCTCATCGGGTGCGTTGATGGTCCAAAAGTGAACCTCAACCGCGGCCGCGCGCAAGTGCGTCAAAAAAGTCTCGCCGTCGAGTCGAAGCGGGCCGACGTGACGAGGAATCTGCAGCGCGCCGACCCTTCGCAGAAGCCTCGCGACGCTGTTCTTCATGCCGAGTGCCGAAGCAACTCTGGCCGTCAAAACCAAGGATGAGCCTGCGCTCGTTGCAACCTCGTGAGTCAGCAGCGAAAGCGTGCGCTTGCGCCGAGCCTCGCTAAATGAGCTGACCAAGACACGATTCCAGGCAGCAAGCCGGTTGATTACCTCGGCGGCGGGCCGAGCGGCACCATCCGATTTGATATCAAGGTTGAAGCGCGCATTTGGCAGCTGGGCCAAGGCGTCTTCTAGTCGAGGCACGCGACCGCCGTGCTTGAGGTCAATGTTTGCGAGTTCGGCGGCATCTAACTCGTAGATTCGACGCGGATCCCCGGCGACGCGACTCAGGTCGTGGTCATGAAACAGCACCGCAACGCCGTCCCTGGTGACCTGCACGTCAGACTCGATATGCGTAGCGCCAGCCTCGGCGGCTCGCACAAACGCCTCAATCGTGTTTTCGCTCACACCAGGGCCGGCGAGACCCCTGTGGGCCAAGATTCTGGGCAGGGGAGAGCCTGCAAAATAGGGGTGGTCTGGCTGAGCCATCGCGCCTCTCTCTTGACATAGGCTGAACGAATGGTGCCCCCGATGACGCTCAAGACCCTCAAGCAACTTACCCGCTTGATGGTGGGGCTCTACATTTATGGTTGGGGCATCGCCCTTATGGTACACGCCAGCATTGGCATCGCACCCTGGGACGTTTTTGCGCAGGGGATTAGCGTCCAGACCGGGCTCAGCTTCGGCATCTCGAGCGTGGTCGTGAGCCTGCTGGTGCTGGTTAGCTGGATTCCCGTCGGCGTTAAGGCCCTCGGCATCGGCACTATCTTGAACGGCATCTTCATCGGCGTCTTTTGCGACCTGAGCATGCCGTTTTTGCCGTCACTGCCAAACCTGCCCAGCCAGTATTTTTCGTTTGTCGCCGGCATCGTCGTCGTGGCCTTTGCGACCGGTCTCTACATTTCGTCGAACCTTGGCTCAGGGCCGCGCGATGGCCTCATGGTTGGGCTCTCACGACGCATGGGACGCCCGCTGTGGATCATCCGCACCGCGGTCGAAGCCACCGTGCTTCTGATTGGCTGGCTGATGGGCGGGCAGGTCGGCTTTGGCACAATCATCTTTGCGGTTGCCATCGGGCCACTGATGCAGGCCTCGCTCAAGTTCTTCAGGTACCCAACCAAGCGAGATGTCGAGCTGGCCTGATGTTGATTCGACACCGAGTGACCGGCAGGGTCGCCCTCAAAAACAGCAAGGATGAGTTTCTACTCATGCTCACGCACTGGGATCCAGGGTCTGGTTTGCCGCCTCGCTGGGTTACTCCGGGCGGCGGCATCGACCCTGGCGAGTCTCCTGCCGCCGCGGCCGTGCGCGAGTTATTCGAAGAAACTGGCCTGAGCATCACTGAGTCAGACCTGGGTGAATATCTAGGCGCCACGGAGTTTCGCCAGGATTGGGTCACAGGCGACCACGAGACCGGCATCGCGCATTTTTATGCCCTGCAGGTTGGCGATGATTTCGAGCTCGACAAGTCTGGCTGGACCAAAGACGAACACCGAGACGTTCTCGACTTTCGCTGGTTCACTCTGGATGAGATCGAACGGCTCGCGCTGCGGGTAGGACCGCCAGACCTGGTGGAGATTCTCAGGCGGGCTATCTAGGCGCATCCGGCCCCTCGAGACCCTCGCCCTAAAACGCCGATAATGTTCATTATGTCAAGTAGCGTTTTATTGGGCCTCAGGGCCATTTTGTTTAGTTGTGGCAGCACACTCCCCGTTTGGTCCAACCAGCATGGCTATCAGCCGCAGAGAGTCGTCGCGCGATTGCCGACTAGAACTCCTTGGTTAGTCGAGCTGCGATGCGTCTAACCAGCGGGTCAGCTGGGCCGAGGCGGCGCCAGACTCGAGCGCGGCGCGAGCCTCGTCAAGCGCTGTCGCAAAACGATCGAGAATCGGCTCGTCTGCGGTCGAAGAATCTTTAGCCAGACGATAGGCAACCACTGCCCCGGCGACGTTTAGCAAGACGATGTCGCGCACACGCGTCATCCTTGTTGATTGCTCGTTCGCGAACAGCGACTTGGCAACCTGCGCGTTCTCGTGGGAGTCACCACCGATGAGTTCTTCGAGCATTGCTCGTTCGAGTCCGAGGTCGGCCGGATCCAGGCGCAATTCGCGCACCTCTCCCCCGGCAACCTGCCAAATTGTGCTCGGCGCGGTGGTCGTTAGCTCGTCGAGACCGTCGTCGCCCCTAAAAACAAGCCCTGCGCGGCCGCGAGCGGCCAGTTCGGCAGCCATGAGCGGCGCAACCGAAGCGTTTGCCACGCCAAGCGAGGTCGCAATCGGCTGAGCGGGGTTTGCCAGTGGGCCCAAAAAGTTGAAAGTGGTCGGAATCCCGAGTTGCTTGCGCACCGGGGCAACGTGGCGCATGGCGGGGTGAAAGACCGGCGCAAAGAAAAAGGTGATGCCAGTCTCGCGAAACACCTGCGCCACTCGCTCCGGCGACAGGTCGAGGCGCACGCCGAGCACCTCGAGCATCTCGCTCGAACCGGTGCGCCCAGAAGCCGAGCGTGACCCATGTTTCATCACCGGAATCAGCGCGGATGTGACGATCGCAGCCATTGTCGAGACGTTTACGGTGCCGACCATGTCGCCGCCGGTGCCCACGATGTCGACCGCGTCGCTGCCGGTGTCGAGAATCACCGAATTCTGCAGCATCACGTCAACAAGGCCGCTGAGTTCGTCGACCGACTCCCCCTTTGAGCGAAGCGCCATCATGAATGCGCCGATCTGGCCCTCGGTAGCCTCGCCGCTCATAATTTGGCTCATCGCCCACGAAGCCTCGACTCGGTCGAGGTCGTTTTTGGCGATTAATTTGCCAAGGATGGCGGGCCAGGTGGCAGAAACGGTCATGCATGAATTCTAGGGCCGAAAAACGCTCTCGAGTCTGCCGAAATTGAGCCTCTCCCCCGTGTTCGCGGGTTAGACTTAAGGCATGTCTTCGACTGTTTTGAGCCCTAAAGGCGCAGTAATTAATCGTCCGAGCGCAACCTCGGTTGGCACAATCGTTTGGCTTGGCAGCGAGGTAATGTTCTTCGCCGCCCTGTTTGCGATGTACTTCAGCCTCCGACAGAACTCCCCAGCAATTTGGCTGGCAGACACCGCAAGGCTCAACGTTCCGTTCGCTTTGACGAACACCATCATCCTTGTGGCATCCTCGTTCACGGCCCAGTTCGGCGTTTTCGCCGCAGAGCGCCTTCAGCCTCGCGCAACCGGCCTCTCCCCCGCAAAGTGGGGCATGGCCGAGTGGTTCCTCGTCTCATACGTGCTCGGCGCCATGTTTGTGGCCGGACAGGTCTGGGAATACGCGAACCTCATCGCTGAAGACGTTTCGCTCAATGCAAACTCCTACGGCAGCGCCTTCTACATCACCACCGGATTCCACGCCCTCCACGTGACCGGTGGACTCATCGCCTTCTTGCTGGTCGTTGGCCGCACCTTTGCGACCAAGAAGTTCGGCCACAAAGAAGCAACCTCGGCCATCGTGGTGTCTTACTACTGGCACTTCGTCGACGTGGTCTGGATCGGTCTGTTCCTGATCATCTACGTCCTGAAATAAACCCTCAGTCAAGCAAGTTTCGCCAAACACAACCAAGAGAAGAAACCGAATGTCTCTATTTCGACGCAACGTGAACGGTGCCCGCCGCCACCCAATGGCCGCGGTAGCCGTAATCGCCCTTGGCCTCATCGTTAGCGGTGGCGGCTACGCAGCAGCGACCGCAGCGGTTCACCCTGCCTCAAACTCAACCGCAGCAGACACCCAGTTGGTTGCAGAGGGCAAGAAGTTGTTCCTCGGCAACTGCGCATCCTGTCACGGCAAGAACGCCGCCGGCGAGGTCGATGCCAACGGCAAGCAGGTTTTTCCGACCCTGATCGGCGTCGGCGCGGCATCGGTTGACTTCCAGGTCGGCACCGGTCGCATGCCAGCTCAGGCCAGCGGTCCTCAGATGATGAAGAAGACGGTGCAGTTCACCGACCACCAGATCGCCGCGCTGGCCGCATACGTGCAGAGCCTTGACCCAACCGGCCCAACCGTGCCCGACGCCAAGTGGCTAGACGGCAAGGGCGACACAACTCGCGGTGGCGAGCTATTCAGAATCAACTGCGCAATGTGCCACAACGCAGCTGGCGCCGGTGGAGCGCTCACCGAAGGAAAGTTTGCCCCAGGCCTGAATGGCGTGAAAGAGCGCCACATCTATGAGGCCATGATCACCGGCCCACAGAACATGCCGGTCTTTAGCGACAAGAACCTTTCGCCAGACGACAAGCGCGACATCATTTCTTATCTCAAGTACCTCGAAAAGAACCCATCCTCGGGTGGTTATGAGCTAGCAAACCTCGGCCCCGTTGTTGAGGGTCTGTTCGCGTGGATCATTGCCCTCGGACTCCTCGTGCTAATCACCATGTGGCTAGCCGCTAAATCTAACTAAGCCAGAGACTAGGGAGCTAATAAAGTGAGCGACAAGCCAAAGGCCATCAAGGGTGCTGCAAGCACCTCAGACGAGTTTGACTACTCGGCCGGTCTCGCGGTAATCCCAGCCGACAAGATCGCAGACCCGGGTCTTGAGCCGCACCACGTGCGCATGACCGACAAGAGCAAGAAGCACGAGAAGGCCGCAGCCCGTCAGGTTGCGCTTCTGTTCTTCGTCTCGATTATCGGCAGCGCCGCGGCTCTCGTCATCTACTTCCTCTTTCCGCTCAGCACCACCGAGTTTGGCCCTGTTCGCGAGAACACTTTCTGGCTCGGATTGGCGATTGCCCTTGGCACCTTGGCGCTCGGAATCGGCGCGGTGCACTGGGCCAAGACCCTTATGCCAGCGGCCGAGCAGGCAGAGGCTCGCCACCAGACCCGCGGCAGCGAAGAGACCCGTGCTCGCGCGGTCGAAATCATCAAGCTGGCCGACCAGGAGTCTGGCTTCAGCCGTCGCAAGCTGATCCGTCGCTCTTTGTACACCGCACTCGCGTTCTTCCCACTGCCAGGCATCCTGGTTTTTGGCGACTTGGGACCAAACCCAGGTTCGACCCTGCGCCACACCAAGTGGGCAAAGGGCGTTCGCCTCGTGCACGATCCATACGGTGCGCCAATCAAGGCATCCGATGTCACCGAGGGCTCGGTTTTCCACGTCGTTCCTGAAAACATCGACCCAGAAGACCACGACTACCTCGAGCAGAAGGCCAAGGCTGCTGTTCTGTTGGTTGGAGTGAACCCAGAGGACTTGACCATCGCCCCAGACCGCAAGGGATGGGACTACGACGGCATCGTTGCGTATTCGAAGATCTGTACCCACGTAGGTTGCCCTGTGGCCCTCTTCGAGCAGGACACGCACCACCTGCTGTGCCCATGCCACCAGTCAACCTTCGACCTGAACAAGGGATGCGAGGTCATCTTTGGCCCTGCATCACGTCCTCTCCCCCAGCTTCCTATCACCGTGGACGCCGAGGGTTACCTCATCGCACAGAGTGACTTCCACGAGCCTGTTGGCCCTAGCTTCTGGGATCGGAGTATCAACTAATGGCAACCGCAGTTAACACTCGCAAGAAGGGTGGCGTGCTTGCAGGCACCGCCAACTACCTCGACGAGCGCGTCGGCGTCGCCGGAATCCTCAAGGAGTTCGGTCGCAAGATCTTTCCGGACCACTGGTCGTTCATGCTCGGTGAGGTCGCGCTTTACAGCTTCCTGATTCTGCTTCTCTCGGGAACCTTCCTCACCTTCTTCTTCCAGCCAGCGATGACCGAGGTCATCTACAACGGCGTTTACGGCCCACTCAAGGGCGCTCGCATGTCGATTGCCTATGCCTCGACCCTTGACATCTCGTTTGAGGTGCGCGGCGGTCTCCTGTTCCGTCAGGTGCACCACTGGGCGGCGCTCCTTTTCGTTGCTGCGGCCGGCCTCCACATGCTCCGCGTGTTCTTCACCGGTGCCTTCCGCAAGCCTCGCGAGATCAACTGGGTTGTTGGTTTTGCGCTGTTCGTGCTCGGCATGGCTGCGGGCTTCACCGGCTACTCGCTGCCTGACGACCTGCTTTCGGGCAACGGTCTTCGCATCATCGACGGCATGATCAAGGGCGTTCCCGTTATCGGCGTCTGGATCTCGTCGCTCCTCTTTGGCGGGGAGTTCCCAGGTCACAACATCGTGGCTCGCCTCTACAGCCTGCACATCATGATCGTGCCTGCCCTGATTCTGGTCTTCCTCGCGATTCACCTTTTCATGGTGGTCATCCACAAGCACACCCACTACTCGGGCCCAGGCCGCCGCGATGACAACGTCGTTGGCTACCCGCTGATGCCTGTTTACGTCGCAAAGGCCGGTGGATTCTTCTTCATCGTGTTCGGTGTGATCATGCTGATTGCCGCAACCTTCACCATCAACCCCGTATGGAACTACGGCGGATACGACCCATCCCCGGTGTCAGCCGGAACCCAGCCTGACTGGTACATCGGCTGGCTCGATGGCGCTCTTCGACTGGCTCCAACCCACATTGAAACCGTGGATGCTTGGGGAAACACCTGGTCATGGAACATCCTGCTTCCACTGATCGTGGGTGTGCTGTTCTTGGTTGTTGTCGCCGCCTACCCATTCGTTGAGGCTTGGATCACTGGCGACAAGCGTGAGCACCACGTTCTCGATCGCCCACGCAACACCCCAACCCGCACCGCAGTTGGTGCAGCTGGCGTTACCTTCTATGCCGTGCTTTGGGCCGGTGCAGCTACCGACCTTATTGCGACCAACTTCCACATGTCGCTGAACCAGGTGCTCACCTCGGCTCAGATCAGCCTGTTCGTTCTTCCGGTCGTGGCCTTCTATGTGACCAAGCGCCTGTGCCTTTCGCTTCAGCGCAAGGATCGCGAGATCGTCTTGCACGGTCGCGAGTCTGGCCGCATCGTTCGCCTGCCACACGGTGAGTACGTTGAGGTTCACGAACCAGTGGATGCCTACACTCAGTACAAGCTGGTCGACTACAAGGACTACAAGCCAACCCTGGCCCGCCCTAACGCAGCCGGCAAGATCACCGCTGGTGCTCGGGTTCGTGCGTCGCTATCGAAGTTCTACTTCGAAGACCGCATTGCGCCTGTGACCCAGGGCGAGCTGGATGCAGCGCACCACGACCACCACGAGGCCGTTGAGGCAGCGCCGGTGGCCGAGGTCAAGGCAGTCACCGCCAAGAAGGCTCCCGCCGCCAAGAAGCCAGCCGCAAAGGCTGCCCCAGCTGCTAAGAAGCCAGCCGCCAAGGCTGCCCCAGCTGCTAAGAAGCCCGCAGCTAAGAAGGCTCCAAAGAAGGACTAATCCCCTTCAGCAAATACCTAAAGTGGCCGGCCTTTCGAGACCGGCCACTTTTTTCCTTTATGCGCATACCCTAGTGTTATCTAAGTTAGCAATAAACGTAGTATTGTTTTAGTTATTCAAGCAATAAAAATTGGGGGTAATTTTGAAACGCAAATTTGGAAAGATGTCTCTCGTTTTCGGACTAGCCGTTGTGCTTACAGTCTGCAGCGGGCAAAGTTTCTCGGCAACCGCCGAAAACCTGAGGTTGTCCGATGCCAGCGCAAATGACTGGTTTCAGGTGTCCGCCACGGCAAACCGAGAAGGGCAAGTTGAATTCGTTTGGCATTCTGACGCGCCGAATGTGCATTTGGAAATCAGCGATGACTTTGGACCTGCAGTTGAAAGTTCCGCAAGCGATGGGGCTACTCAGGCTGAAGCACGTTCCAACGGCGACAAACTTAGTTTTGTCGTGTCAGCGAAAAGATTGACAGCCAGACTCGGCACCGGCACAGATGCCTCAATCCCGCAGACCGAGGAGCTCTTCCTAAGCAGACTCACGATTGACAATCCAGTTCGAGACTTTAGTTTTTTTGATGTGCCGCCTGCCCAGGCCACCCCACTGGCAGCAAAAACATATTTGCGGTATCAAACTTTCATACCAGCCGAGTGGGTTGAAGCGCCCCGGGTGGTTTGTACGCCAGACACAAATAACGCATACGTATTCAAGGGCGACAATAGGCTTTTCGATCCGGCAAGTGCGAACTTCCGAACTAGATTTCAGGTAACCGTAGATTGGACCACTAACGGCGAAATAAGTTCAGGACGTTATGTTGCTGTCACGGACCGCCACAAACTTGATTCCAATGGAATGCCGATTCAACCGCCTGAGGAGACGGGCCAGGCTAGCAATCAAGGAATGGTCTTGACAAGCGTGAGCAATAGTTCATCACTGGTCCACTATAAGATGTCACATTCGGTGACAAATCCGCTTTGCGATCCAAGGTTCACAAAACCGATAAAATACGACGCGGATGTTTGGATAGCACGATCCGGCCCCTACACCATAAATGTTTCGATGCAAAAGGTGCCAAATCATGAGCTCTACATAAAGGACAGTGACGAACTCAATTGGAAACCCTTAATGCAAGAGTCCACCTTTAGCATGCTATGTTTGATGTTCGCTACGCCTGACCTAGTCTGTGCCGGTCCGGCTTTTCAAATCCCATCGGGAGACACGCGATGAGTGGGGCCGGCTGGTGGATGAGATTCAAAGGGCAGCCAATTGGTCGGGTAGCAGTCAGGCTTGCAGTCGTCCTTGTTTACATGCCGCTTCTTGCGTGGTTACTCATTGAAGTCTTAAACCCCCAGCCACCTTTTGCTGGCATTGACACTGCCTTCCTTGCATACTCGCTCTTGTTCGGCGGCAACCTGGACCTCACTGGCTTTATTTTTCTGGCCTTGTGGTCGACGGAGTTTTTGCTTTTACTCGTGTTTCAAGGTCGAAGCCTTGGAAAAAAAGGACTCCTACTTCAGGTGAAAGTGAATCAAGTCTTGATTTTCTTGGGGGTTTGTCTGGGTGGATTGCAATATGTTCTTAGTGGTATCCCCTGGCCGTTGCTCTACTTCTTCATCTACCTTCCAGGAATAGGTCTCCTTGGATATTTTCTCAATAAAGAGTTTGCACGGCTTCCAGCTATTCGGCATGAGCGTAATACGGAGCATTACGGCCAGGAATAACCCTTAAAAGTGGCCGGTCTTTCGAGACCGGCCACTTTTTTGCCTGACCGGATCACCTTGCGTCTTGGATAGGCTCTAAGGGTGATCCCCGCTTACTCAGTGTCGAAGCCATTCTTGGCGCAGGCTGTGCTCGAGCTGAACCTCGACCTTGATGCGACGGTAGGCCAATACATGAGCGATCTGCCAGAGGTATATGCGCAAAGGCGCATCCGTGACCTGTTGAACCACACCTCGGGCCTAGACGATTACTCGGCGCTAGCGGATTACAACAAGGCCGTAGAACGCCGACAGAAGGCTTGGTCGCGCCAAGAACTACTGCAGCGAGCAGAGGCGCTAGCCCACAACAACCAAGGCTTTCAATACTCGAACATCGGATATTTACTGCTCGTGATGCTCGTTGAGCAGGCTACCGAACAGCCTTACTTTGCGGCACTCGATGAACTGGTTTTCAAGCCACTTGAGATCAATGGATTCGATGAGTGGCACTCCCCTCACCCGGCCGTTGCCGACTACGACCCATCCTGGGTTTATTCGGGCACGTTTCTGGCAGAACCAGAAGTGCTCGTCGCAGGCTTGGCTCGCTTGGTTGCTCACAGACAGCAGACAATCGGGTTGCAGGCGGGCCTGGTCGCCGTTGAGTTGCCAGACACCGGCTTCGATAACCCTGGCTACAACTTTGGCTTCATGGTGGATGGCGGGCGAAACGGTCGGCCGATCACTTTTGCGGGCCACGGTGGCGGCGGTCCTGGCTTTCAACACATGGCCCTTGTGCGCGTCGATAACTCGGATGCCGCAATCGAGGCAAGCACCGACGGGCTCGACCAAAGGGTCGCGATCGAAATTCTCAAGGCGCGACTCATGGCAGAGCCACGTCCGATTGCTAGGCGCCTGCCTAAGCGCATGACTCAACTCGAGACGGCCGCACGGCTCTTTGAGGCAAAGAAGGTCTACTCCGAGAGTCAGGTCAACGCGCTGTTGCAGTTGCTCTTCGAAGACCACGTCTTTGCGCGGCGGTTGCTGATTGAGTGGGGCTTCTTGACGCGCACCCCCGACGGCTCGGCCTATCGCAGAATCCTATAGTCGCAAAAATAGGTTGCGCCTCAGCTTTTTGGAGCCATTGTCCAAATGACGAGAGTCTGAGCGTTTGGCATTCTCAAGGTACGCAACTCTGCTAACCAGTTGACGTCATCATCCTGCCCCCACGCCAATGGCGACATAAGTGCGCGGGGATCGTAGCTCAGAGCATCCCCCAAACCTTTAGAGAGTGCCTCCTTAGACGACCAAACTAAAGTTGCGAGTTGCGGGTGACCGTAGGCCCAGGAATCTCGAATGAGCTCGTACTCGCCTGGCGCAAGAATAGTCTCGCGAAAGTCATTGGACTCAAAGTTCCAAGGCTCGTCTGTATCAGAAATGAGCTCGATGTCGACCGAACACCTCCTGGTGCCGGAAATTTCAGCCTTAATTCCCCCAGAATAAGATCGACCTCGCGAATCACTATAGTTCGATACGCCGCTTATATTTCTCGGCGCAGCCTTCGTGGGTCTCTCTTGAGTCGACAGTGTGAGCCAAAATTCAGAATCTCGCAGGTCTTCGAGGACCCTAAAACTAAGGGTCGAAAAAGATTCGACGCGAATCGCTTGCATGTTCAGCACTATGTTGCCTGAATTGGGTTGCCCGCCCAGGAATGATTAGAAACCGCCACCTCGCCCCTCGGGACCACAGATCCGCTGGCAATCCGAGCGTTATCTTGGACTTTCGACTCCGGGAGCAAGAAGCTTCCATCGCCCACCGTGACAGCGCGTCCAACTTCTACCGCCCCTAAGACCATGACTCGATCTTGAAACAGATGGGTTTGCAAATCGCTTGACCGAGCGAGAACGCTGTGATCGCCAACCGAGATTAGGTCTGGATCATCCAAGAACCAGGTTGAAATTGCCACGTTCGAACCAATTCGCGCCCCCAACAATCGCCAGAATAGGTTAAAGGCCGGAGTTTCAAGAAATGCTGGTGCAAGCGCTGGCATGGCCAACGACTCGATAAATGTCCAGACAAGTTCATTGCGCCAAACAAAGCTCGTCCAAAGGTGATGCTTAGATCGGCGAACCTTCCACACCAGAGCCCACTTGGCTGCAACAACAGTCAAGACGCTCAGAGCCGTGCCTGTCAGCGTAAGGAATCCGACTGTCAAAGCCCAGGTGGCTGCTCCAAAACCGTCTGACGTCAAATCGGAGGAAACTGCTAGGAGGATCCAAAAAAAGGCGTGACCCAGTGCGCCAGGGATCAACCTAAGTGTCTCCCACGCTGCACGTCTTACTCGCAGCGTGGGAGACACTTAGGT
>JBEGJS010000155.1:0-13024 GCA_041184485.1 Actinomycetota bacterium
CAAAACTGCTCAACAAGGCACACCTCGAGCAGCGCGATGCCGCCTTCGCGCAGGAGATGTCGTTCGGCACCCTGCGCTGGCAGGGCTTTTATGACCGAATCATCGCCATCGCGGCAAACCGCTCTAGCACCGAGATTGATGCGCCGGCCCTGAGCCTGCTTAGGCTAGGCGCACACCAGCTGCTCGGCATGCGGGTGCCATCGCACGCGGCACTTAGCGAGACAGTCGATCTAGCCAAGCGCGTTTTGCACCAGAGCGCCGTCGGATTTATCAACGGCGTCTTGAGAAGGGTCAGCGAGAAGACTCGCGAGGAGTGGCTCGACGAGCTGCTGGTCGGCGTGACCGACAAGGTCGAACTGCTCTCGATCGAGCACTCGCACCCCGAATGGATCATCCGAGCCTTTGATCACGCGCTGCGAGTCGACGGCAGAGCCGAGCAACTCGAGGCCCTGCTCGAGGCAGACAACGAGCCGACCAACGTCAACATTGTGGCCCTGCCGGGATTCGCTCGGCCAGAAGACACCGAAGAACTGGTGCCTGGTGGCGCGAGCCCGATCGGCTTCTCGCTCAACAGCGGCGACCCCGCAAGGTTGCCTGGCATCGTGGCCGGTCGACTCAGGGTTCAAGACCAGGGATCACAGCTGGCGGGCATCCTGTTCGTCAACGCGGCGCCGGTAGCCGAGGGAGAGCGTTGGCTCGACCTGTGTGCCGGCCCAGGCGGAAAGGCCGCGCTGCTTGCCGCTGTTGCCGCTCAAACCGGAGCCGACCTGACCGCCAACGAGGTGCTCGAGCATCGTGCGGGACTCGTGCGCCAGGCCATCAAGCCAATCAACCCAAACGTGCGCGTGACCAACAACGACGGACGTGAGTTCGGCAAGAACCACCCGGCGACCTACGACCGGATCCTCGTAGATGCGCCCTGCACCGGGCTCGGTTCGCTGCGCCGCCGACCAGAGTCGCGCTGGACCAAGTCGAGCGCCGACCTCGCCGAGCTCAACAAGTTGCAGTGGCAACTGCTTGACAGCGCCTGGACGGCCCTGAAGCCCGGGGGAGTCGTGGCTTACGTCACCTGCTCGCCGCATCAGGCCGAGACCAACGGCATCGTGGTTCAGGCCCAAAAGGCATGGGGCGAAGACCTCGAGGTTCTCGACGCGAACGCCCTGCTCGCAGAACTCAACCCGGCCCTAGAACTCAACCGAGGCCGCCGCACAGTGCAACTTTGGCCGCAGATTCACGGCACCGACGCCATGTTCATTGCCCTGCTGCGCAAGCGGCCGGCAGGCGAACTAGAAACCAAGCGCGACTAGGCTAGCCACATGAGCGTGCGCATCAATCCGAGCATTCTTTCTGCCGACTCCGGCAACTTTCAAGCCGAGTTCGAGAGCATCGCCTCTGCAGACCTGGTTCACGTGGATGTCATGGACAACCACTTCGTGCCGAACCTGACCTTCGGGCTGCCCGTCGTCGCCCGCATGCAGCAGTACACGCCAAAACCGCTCGACGTTCACCTGATGATCAGCGACACCGATCGCTGGGCCGTAGGTTACGCCGAAATCGGCGCCTATTCGGTGACCTTTCACGCAGAATCCACGGATGAGCCGGTTGCGCTGGCCCGCCGTATTCGCGCGGCAGGTGCCCGTGCGGGAATCGCAGTAAAGCCAGGAACCGCGATCGACCCATACCTAGAACTGCTCAGCGAGTTCGATCAGTTGCTCGTGATGACCGTCGAACCGGGCTTTGGTGGACAAAAACTAATCGAAGACACCCTGCCCAAGGTTGCCGCAGCGAGGCGTCGAATCGACTCAGAAAAGCTAGCGGTCTGGCTGCAAGTCGACGGCGGCATCGACGAGACCAACATCGAGCGCGTTTCTGCCCTGGGCGCCGACACCTTTGTGGCCGGCAGCGCCGTCTTCAAGAGCCCCGACCGCGCGGCACAAATAGAGGCGCTGCGACAGGCCGCAGAACGAGGCCATTCGCACAACTAGCCCCGATTCAGCGGGTAACCTTGTTGTATGAAGTCGTTCGAGCAACTATTCGCTGAGATTGGTGAGCGCGCCGCGTCGCGCCCGGCTGGGTCTGAGACCGTGAAGTGGCTCGACGCTGGAGTTCACACCGTCGGCAAGAAGATCGTCGAGGAGGCAGCCGAAGTATGGATGGCCGCCGAACACGAGGGCAAGCAACGCACGGTCGAAGAGATTTCGCAGCTGATCTACCATCTGCAAGTTCTCATGACCATTCAGGGAATCACCCTGGCCGACCTTGAAAACGAACTTTAGAAAAGAGAACCAATTGCTGAGAGTTGCCGTCCCAAATAAGGGCATTCTTTCTGAGACCGCCATCGTCATGCTCAAAGAGGCTGGCTATGCGGTTAGACGAGACACCAAAGACCTGCACGTCGTCGACGTCGAGAACGACATCGAATTCTTCTACCTGCGCCCACGCGACATCGCCACCTATGTCGGTTCCGGGTCGCTGGATGTCGGCCTGACCGGGCTAGACCTGCTGCTCGACAGCCGCTCAAAGGCAGAGTCGGTGGCCGACCTTCGCTTTGGCGGCTCGACCTTTAGGTTTGCCGGCCCGGTTGGCAAGTTCAAGAACCTGAGCGAAATCGCCGGGCTCAGAGTCGCCACCGCATACTCAAACCTCGTCGAAGACTTTCTCAAGCGCGAAGGCATCTCGGTGACCCTCGTTCAGCTCGACGGCGCGGTTGAGAGCGCGATCAAGCTAGGCGTGGCCGACGTGGTTGCCGACGTGGTCTCGACCGGAAACACTCTGCGTCAGGCCGGACTCGAGATCTTCGGCCCGGTCATCCTGGATTCGTCTGCGCACCTGGTCGCTGGCCCCGGCAAGTCGGCTCTGGCTGAGTCGCTGCTGCGTCGCCTCAACGGCGTGATCGTCGCCCGCGAATACGTGATTTTTGACTACGACTGCCCGATCGAGGTAGTCGAGCAGGCCGCGGCAATCACCCCTGGAATCGAGTCGCCGACCATTTCGCCGCTTCGAGATGCCGAATGGGTTGCCGTTCGCGCGCTGGTCAAGAACAACGAGACCAACCAAAAGATGGATGCGCTCTATGCGCTCGGCGCCCGAGCCATTCTGGTGAGCGCGATTCACGCCGCGAGAATCTAGTTTCATGTCGCTGCCCATCCGTGTGATTCCATGCCTTGACGTTGCCGATGGCCGCGTCGTCAAAGGCGTGAACTTTTTGAATCTGCGCGATGCCGGCGACCCAATCGAACTGGCCGCCCGCTATTACCAGGATGGCGCTGACGAGCTGACCTTTCTAGACGTGCACGCCACCGTCGAGAACCGGTCGACCATGTACGACCTGGTTCGCCAGACCGCCGAGCAGGTCTTCATTCCGCTGACCGTCGGTGGCGGCATCCGCGAAATCGAAGACGTGGCACGCCTGCTGTCTTCTGGCGCCGACAAGATCTCGGTCGGTTCTGCCGGCATCACGAACCCGCAGCTGCTCAGCGAAATCGCACAGCGATTCGGCAGTCAGGTGCTGGTGATTTCGCTCGACCTCAAGCGGAGCCCCAAAACCTCGTCGGGATTCGTGGTGACCACTCACGGCGGGCGAAACGAGACCGAACTCGACGCACTCGAGTGGATCGCCCGCGTGCAAGAGCTCGGCGCGGGGGAATTGCTGGTCAACAGCATCGACGCCGATGGCACGCGTGCTGGCTTCGATGCCGAGATGCTCCGAGCAGTTCGAGCCATCAGCAACGTGCCAGTCATTGCATCCGGTGGCGCCGGCAAGGCAGCAGACTTTCCCGTCGCGGCAGAGGCCGGCGCAGACGCCATCCTTGCTGCATCGATTTTTCACGAGGGCTCGGTCACCATTGGCGAGGCCAAGCAGGCCCTCGCAGACTCTGGCTATGAGGTGAGGCTGGTATGAGTTCGATAACCGACTTCGGTCTTTCATTCAACGCGGATGGCCTCGTGGCCGCCATCGTGCAGAGCGCGTCGACCAAGCGCGTGCTGATGCTGGCCTGGATGAACGCAGAATCGCTCGCCCTCACGCTCGAAAAGGGCGAGACCGTGTTTTGGTCACGCAGTCGTCAGGAACTCTGGCACAAGGGCGCAACATCGGGCAACACCCAGAAGGTCGTCTCGATTGAGGGCGACTGCGATGGCGACGCCTTGCTGATCATCGTGAACGAGGATGGCCCCGCCTGCCACAACGGAACCGAGTCGTGCTTCGATTCGCACCAGATTCTGGTGGCCGAAGATGAGTAAGTTTGGCATCGAGCAGGTTCGTGAGCTTGCCTCGAAACACCGGGTGATTCCGGTCATCGAGACCCTATTTGCGGGTTCTGAGACCCCGGTTTCGATCTTTGAGAAACTGGCTGGCAAAAAGACCGGAGCGTTTCTTCTCGAGTCTGCGGAGCAGGGTGTCTGGGCGCGCTACTCGTTTATCGGCGTCAACAATCGCGGCGCACTTAGCCAGGCAAGCGACGGCAAGGTTTCGTGGAAGTCAACGACCGGCGCCAGCGCACTGCCCGACGGCGCAGCGCTAGACACGACCTCGGCTCTAGGCGCACTGCGTCAGGTTCAGGAGGCTTGGACCTCGGCCCCGCTCGGCGACCTACCTCCGCTCACTAGCGGCCTGGTCGGTGTGATGGCCTGGGACCTGATTCGCGAGATCGAAAACCTGCCGACAGTCCCTGTGCGCGATTTTGCATCGCCACTGCTGCACCTGGTGATGTTCGAAGACCTTGTCGTGGTCGACCACCTGACCAGCAGCGTGATGCTGGTTGCCAACATCTTCGTCACCGATGGCATTGACCTCGACGAGGCATACGGCTCGGCACTAGCGCGCATCGAACTACTGAAGGCCGATCTGGTCAAGCCATCCGAGTCTTTCTTTGCCCAGCTAGACGAGTCGGCCACCTCTGAGGTTGCGCACCGCGTGGGACACGATGAGTTTCTCGACGCCGTTGAAAAGTCGAAGCACTTCGTGCGAATCGGCGATGTCTTTCAGGTCGTCATTTCTCAACGATTCGACGTCGACTGCGAGGCTTCGCCGCTCGATGTATACCGAGCACTGCGCGCCCTAAACCCGAGCCCATATATGTACCTACTGAACTTCGCCGACGAATCGGGGGAGTACTCGGTGGTTGGATCCTCGCCAGAGGCGCTCGTGCAGGTGGCGGATGGCAAGGCCATCATGCACCCGATCGCCGGCTCGCGGCCACGCGGCAAGAGCGTAGAGGCGGACGAGGCCGCCGCAGAGAACCTGCTCGGCGACGCTAAGGAGCGCGCCGAACACCTGATGCTGGTTGACCTGGCTCGCAACGACCTGCTCAAGGTCTGCGAACCAAACTCGGTTTCGGTCAGCGAGTTCATGGCCATCCATCGCTTCAGCCACATCATGCACCTCGTTTCGACCGTGGAAGGCCAGGTTCGGGGCGACCAGGGCCTAGTCGACGTGTTCAAGGCGACCTTTCCTGCGGGCACGCTGTCGGGAGCACCCAAACCGCGGGCACTCGAGATCATCGACGAGCTGGAGCCAGCTAACCGCGGCATCTTCGGCGGTGTGGTCGGCTACTTCGACTTCGCCGGCAACGCAGACCTGGCCATCTCGATTCGAACAGCGTTCATCAGGGATGGCAAGGCCCACGTGCAGGCCGGAGCCGGCCTGGTTCTCGACTCAGACCCCGAGTCTGAATACCAAGAAACCGTGACCAAGGCGGGAGCGCCGCTTCGCGCGATTACACTCGCGAACTCGCTCAAGCGACAGCGCTAAGCGCCTACGACGATGAAGAGACTCCTGACGCGGCGCAGCCTAATCACCATTTGGCTCCTGGCCATCGGGGCGGAGGCCGCGGTGCTCGCGCCAACCTGGGCCGTTGCATCGACGACGATTGCCGGTCACTCAAAAATCGAGGTTTCGGGTTTCGCCGCTCTGCCCGCCCTTGCGTCGCTCATCGGGGTTCAGGCCCTGCTGCTGCTTCTGACCATTTGGCTCTCTAAGTTGCCGCGGGCGATCACACTGGCCTTTGGCTCTGCGCTAACCGCGGTGGTTCTGGCCTCGAGCTACGGGCAGATTGCCGAGGCAAACTTTGCCGCCCTATACAAGTCGATCGAGCAGCTGTCTGGCGAGGTCTCGACGCCTCTAGCCCCGGGCACGGCGGTGACCGCGGTATTGGTTACGTCCGCGCCAGCGGCATCCATGGCCATCGGTGCACTGTTGCTGCTCGTGCAACTTTTGACGCTCGTGGCCCAGTTCGGCTGGCCGAGCCGAGCCTCTCGCTACGATCGCGCAACCGCTAGAGCCGCGAGCAAGAAATCGAGCGATGACCCAATCGACATTTGGGATTCGCAGCGCTGAGTCGCTGGTAGAATTTTCACAATCCACCAAGAAAGGTAGCCACCATGTCTGAGAACCTGAACGACCCTGGACACGGCGATTCCGTTGCTGCTTGGGTTACCGTGATCATCATCATGGTTGCCTCTGCGGTTGGCACCTGGGCTGTCTGGATCAACGACCTGACCCTTCTGTGGATCTCTGCAGCCGCACTGCCGGTGGCCCTCATCGCCGGGCTCGTGCTCAAGAGCGCCGGCTACGGCATCGGCGGATCCAAGAGCAAGCACTAGTGCTCGAATCGCTCTTCGCCGGATCTCTCGAGGATGCGCGGCGACGTTTAGAAATTGAAAGCCTGGCCGCAACCGAAGTCAAGGCGCTCGCCCAGACTCCCGCAATCGACGCCCTTGCCGCACTTGCGCCGCGAGACACCATCCACGTTCTAGCCGAGGTTAAGCGCGCCTCGCCTTCGCGCGGCAGCATGGCAGCCATCGCCGACCCTGCCGAACTTGCCGCCACCTATGCGGCTTCGGGCGCTTCGGCCATCAGCGTTCTCACCGAGGAGCGCAAGTTTCTTGGCTCGCTAGACGACCTTCGCGCCGTTCGCGCGCGCGTGCAGGTGCCGCTGCTGCGAAAAGACTTCATCGCCACCGAACACCAGATTCTCGAGGCGCGCGCCGCCGGCGCCGACATCATTTTGCTCATCGTCGCGGGGCTAGACCAGCCAACCATCAAGCGCCTGAAGCGTTTCACCGAAGAACTCGGCATGACGGCCTTCGTCGAAACCCACTCGGCCGATGAGGTCGCCCGCGCGCTCGAAATCGAGACCAAACTGCTCGGCATTAACGCTCGTGACCTCTCGACCTTTGAGACCGACCGCACGCTCTTCGGCCGCCTAGCTGCCGACCTGCCTGCCGACGTAATCAAGGTTGCCGAGTCGGCAGTTAGAACCGTGGATGACGTTCGCGCCTACCGAGCCGACGGGGCCGACGTGGTCTTGGTTGGCGAGGCCTTGGTCACCGGCCACCCCGCAGAACTGCTCAGCGCGTTCACCGCGGTGGCTTAGAATTTTCGACATGTCAACACCGTCGAACCCAACCAATCTTCGCGCCCAGTCTGGGCCCTATTTCGGCGAATTCGGCGGCCGTTTCGTGCCAGAGTCTCTGATTGCGGCGCTCGACCAGCTGACCGAGACTTACGAGCACGCCAAGACTGACCCGAGCTTCATCGCCGAGCTGGCCGAACTGCACCGCACCTACACGGGTCGCCCATCGTTGATCACCGAGGCCAAGCGATTCGCCGAGGCGGCCGGCAACAACGTGCGCATCTTCTTGAAGCGCGAAGACCTGAACCACACCGGCTCGCACAAGATCAACAATGTGATTGGTCAGGCGCTGATCACCAAGCGAATGGGCAAGACTCGCGTTATCGCAGAGACCGGTGCCGGCCAGCATGGCGTGGCAACCGCAACCGCAGCGGCCCTGTTTGGCTTCGATTGCGTCGTCTACATGGGTGAGGTCGACACCAAGCGCCAAGCCCTGAACGTAGCCCGCATGAAGTTGCTCGGCGCCGAGGTGGTGCCCGTAACGTCGGGCAGCGCGACCCTCAAAGACGCCATTAACGAGGCCCTGCGCGACTGGGTCGCCAACGTAGACACCACGCACTACCTGCTCGGCACCGTCGCCGGTCCACACCCTTTTCCAACAATGGTTCGCGACTTTCACAGCGTCATCGGCATCGAGGCCCGCGCCCAGATGCTCGAAGAGTTCGGCTTCTTGCCAGATGTGGTCACGGCATGCATCGGCGGTGGCTCGAACGCCATCGGTCTGTTTCACGCCTTTCTTGACGACCAGGATGTTCGAATCGTTGGATTCGAGGCGGCCGGTGACGGCATGGACACTCCGCGCAACGCGGCCACGCTCAACTTCGGCAAGCCGGGTGTGCTGCACGGCGCAAAGTCGTATGTGCTGCAAGACGAGGATGGCCAGACTATCGAGTCGCACTCGATCTCGGCTGGTCTCGACTACCCGGGCGTTGGCCCAGAGCACGCGTGGCTCAAAGACATCGGTCGCGCCGAGTACCGCGGCATCAGCGACGCCGAGGCCATGGATGCGCTGCGACTACTAAGCCGCACCGAGGGAATCATCCCGGCCATCGAAACCGCGCACGCACTGGCGGGTGCACTCAAGCTAGCCAAGGAACTTCCATCGGGATCCTCGATTCTGATCAACCTCAGCGGTCGCGGAGACAAAGACATGGAGACCGCGGCTCGCTACTTTGACCTGCTCGACGGAGGAGCAAATGCCTAGCAAGACCGCAGCAGCCCTTGAGGCTAATGCCGCAGCGGGCCACGGCTCGCTGATTGGATACTTTCCGGCCGGCTACCCAACCGTGGAAGCTTCGATTGAGGCGTGCGTCGCGATGTGCGAGAACGGCCTCGACGTGCTTGAGGTCGGCGTGCCATACAGCGATCCGGTCATGGATGGCCCGGTCATTCAGGCAGCCACCGTCGAGGCGCTCGCCAACGGCTTCAAGCTTCGCCAGACCTTCGACGTAGTGCGCGCCATCACCGAGCGAGTCTCGACCCCTGTTCTCGTGATGTCTTACTGGAACCCGATCGTGCAGTACGGCGTCGAGCGCTTCGCCGCCGATCTCGCTGCCGCCGGGGGAGCGGGCATCATCACACCAGACCTGATTCCAGACGAGGGTGCCGAGTGGATCGCCGCCGCCGAAAAGCACGATCTCGATCGCGTGTTTCTCGCTGCGCCGACATCCACGCAGGAGCGCGTAAACAACGCCGCAGAGAAGAGCCGCGGCTTCGTCTATGCGGTCTCGACCATGGGCATCACGGGTGCGCGCGAAGAGCTCGACGAGCTCGCCCGCAAGGTTGTCGGCTCGGTTCGCCAGGCGCCAACCCGCCAAAACACCGCGGTCGGCATCGGCATCTCAACGGGCGATCAGGTCGCCGAGGTCAACGGCTACGCGGATGGCGCCATCGTTGGCTCGGCTTTCGTGAAGGCCTACCAATCGGGCGGAATCGACGCCTTGAGCGCAAAGGTTGCCGAGTTAGCAAGTAGCCTAGACTCCAGAAATAACTAACAGAGAATCAGGACCATGAGACTTCCAGCTTCGATCCCAGCGCCGACAATCAGCAGCTTTCAGATTGGCAACGTAACCGTTCACTTTTATGCGCTGATCATTCTGCTTGGCATCACCATCGCACTGATCATCGGTGGTTCCCGCCTCAAGGCGCGAGGCGCTGAGGCTGGCGTGGTTCTCGACGTTGCACTGTGGGCTGTTCCGTTCGGCATCGTCGGCGGACGTCTGTTTCACGTTTTCACCCACTTCGGCGACTACTTCGGCGCGGGCAAAGACCCCAAGGCCATCCTTTACATCTGGGAGGGTGGGCTCGCTATCTATGGCGCGCTGATCTTTGGCATCGTCGGTGCAGTTGTCGGAGCCCGGTTTGCCGGCCTAAGACTCGGCGCATTCGTTGACGCCATCGCACCGGGCCTCTTGCTCGCCCAGGCCATCGGCCGCTGGGGCAACTACTTCAACCAAGAACTCTTTGGCAAGCCAACTGACATTCAGTGGCTTGGTCTCGAGATTCCTGCGGCGAACACCGCGTTTCCTGTGGGTCTGCCCGCGGGAACCCTGTTTCACCCAACCTTTCTCTATGAGATGCTGTGGGATCTGCTCGGCGTATTCCTACTGCTCTGGCTTGAGCGCAAGCTCAACCTTCGCTGGGGTCGACTCTTCGCCCTTTACCTCGTTTACTACTCGGTAGGCCGCTTCTTCATCGAGAGCATCCGCATCGACGTGAGCGACATCTTCTTGGGCCTCCGCACCAACCAGTGGTCGGCAGTGGTCGGCGTCATCCTGGGTATCGTGGTCTACATTCGTCAGACCTCTCGCACCGCCGGAAACGAGCCGGACGTCTACCTGCCTGGTCGCGCGCCGGCAGCGAAGGCCGAAAAGGCTGAGGCAGTCGAAGCAGACGACGAGATCTACGAGACTGCCGATTCTGCGGGCGATGCAGTAGACTCAGACAAGAGTTAATCTCCAACTTTTTGTTGCCCGCTCCCTCTGAGAGCAAGCCAAAAGCGTCTGGGCAAAGTGTTTTATTTTCAACCTTTGTGGGCCAGTGTTGTCCCTCCGATATTCGATTGGAGTTTGGCATGCCCGCTATGTCACCGTTTGAGCGCTTCAACACCGCTCCTGCGCGTACTGGCCTGTATGACCCAGCATTCGACAAGGATGCCTGTGGCCTCGCGATGGTCGCCACGCTTCGTGGCACCGCAGGGCACGACATCGTTGCAACCGCACTAGACGCACTTCGCAACCTCGAGCACCGCGGCGCGGTTGGCTCAGACGCAGGCACCGGTGACGGTGCGGGCATTCTCACCCAGATTCCAGACGCATTCTTGCGGGCGGTGGCCGGGTTCGAGCTGCCTGCAAAAGACAAGTACGCCGCCGGCCTCGTTTTCATCGAGGATGACGCCGACGCGATCGCAAACTTCAAGGTGGCTTTCGAGAACCTCGCCACAGAAGAGAACCTCCGCGTTCTCGGCTACCGCGTGCCACCAACCAACCCCGATGTTCTGGGCAACCTCGCTCGCGCGGCCATGCCGGCGATCCTTCAGGTTTTCGTTGACGCGCCAGACGGCATCCACGGAATCGAACTCGAGCGACGCCTGTTTCGCCTGCGCAAGCGCTCGGAGCACGCCCTCGGCGCCTACCACCCATCGCTTTCTTCGCGCACCATCGTTTACAAGGGCATGGTCACAACGCTGCAGCTCGAGCCGTTCTATGCCGACCTGAGCGACGAGCGATTCGCCTCGACCCTGGCGCTCGTGCACTCGCGCTTCTCGACCAACACCTTCCCTTCGTGGCCGCTAGCACACCCGTTCAGAATGATCGCCCACAACGGCGAGATCAACACCGTAAAGGGCAACCGCAACTGGATGGCCGCCCGCGAGTCGCAGCTTTCGAGCCAGACCCTCGGTGACCTCAAGCAGCTGAGCCCAATCGTTACCCCCGGCGGCAGCGACTCGGCCTCGTTCGACGAGGTCGTCGAGTTGCTCTATCTCGGTGGTCGCAGCCTGCCGCACGCGATGATGATGATGATTCCAGAGGCCTGGGAGAAGCAGACCGACATCGACTCGGCGCGCAAGTCTTTCTATGAGTACCACTCGCTACTCATGGAGCCTTGGGATGGTCCGGCAGCCGTAATCTTCACCGACGGCTCGCTGGTTGGCGCAACCCTCGACCGCAATGGTCTTCGCCCAGGTCGCTACGTCATCACGGATGACGGCCTCGTGGTGCTCGCATCCGAAATCGGCGTCGCTAACATCGACCCAGCCAAGGTGGTTCGCAAGGGTCGCCTGCAGCCCGGCCGCATGTTCTTGGCCGACACCGTCAACGGCCGACTGATCGACGACGACGAAATCAAGGCAGAGATTGCATCGCTCGAGCCTTGGGGCGAGTGGCTCGAGGGCAACCGCATCAACCTGACCGACCTGCCACCTCGCGAGCACATCGCGCACACCGCATCCTCGGTTAATCGACGTCAGCGCACCTTCGGCTACACCGAAGAAGAACTGCGCATCCTGGTTGCACCGATCGCAAAGGCCGGCGCAGAGCCACTCGGCGCGATGGGTAGCGACACCCCGATCGCGGCGATCTCTGACCGTCCGCGCCTGATGTTCGACTACTTCGTGCAGCAATTCGCTCAGGTCACCAACCCGCCGCTCGACTCGATTCGCGAAGAGGTCGTGACCTCGCTCTCGACTAGCATCGGCCCAGAGCAGAACCTACTCGACGCAACCCCCGAGCACGCTCGACAGGTCGTGCTGAACTTTCCAGTGCTCAGCAACGACGACCTGGCCAAGATCGCCCACATCGACGAGCTCGACGGTGCTGGCAAGGCATTCGTGGTTCGTGGTCTTTATCGCGTGGATGGGGGAGCAGACGCTCTCGCAGCGCGCATCCGCGAGATCTTCGAAGAGGTCTCGGCCGCAGTCGTCGATGGCGCAACCTTCTTGGTGCTCAGCGACCGCGACTCGAACCGCGAGCTTGCGCCGATTCCTACGCTGCTGCTGACCTCGGCAGTGCACCACCACCTGATTCGCACCGGCAACCGCACCAAGGTTGGCCTGGTCGTCGAGGCCGGAGACGTTCGCGAGGTGCACCACGTTGCCGCCCTAATCGGCTACGGCGCCGCAGCTATCAACCCATATCTGGCCCTCGAGTCGGCCGAGCAGATGGTCAAGTCTGGCCAGATTGTCGGCGTGACCATTGAGCAGGCATCGAAGAACCTGATCAAGGGTCTCGGCAAGGGCGTGCTCAAGATCATGTCGAAGATGGGCATCTCGACCGTCGCCTCGTATGCGGGTGCGCAGGTGTTCGAGGCCATCGGCCTGAACCAGGAGTTCGTCGACACTTACTTCACCGGAACCACTAGCCAGCTGGGCGGAATCGGCCTCGAGGTCATTCACCAAGAGAACGCCGCCCGCCACGCAAGCGCATACCCGCTTGACCAGGCCGCCAACGTGCACGAGGCCCTCGAGACCGGCGGCGAGTACCAGTGGCGTCGCCAGGGACCTCCGCACCTGTTCAACCCAGAGACCGTCTTCAAGCTGCAGCACTCGACCCGCACGAAGCAGTTCGACATCTTCCGCTCGTACACCAAGTCGATTGACGACCAGTCAGAGA
>JBEGJS010000156.1:0-3138 GCA_041184485.1 Actinomycetota bacterium
GGGCGAGCAGCAGGAGCGCCGCCAGAACAACAACGGCAACAACGGTGGCAACCGCGACCGCGACCGTGACTTCGACGAGGACCGCCGTGGCGGCAACTCGCGCAACCGCAACCGCAACCGCTACCGTGACCGCGACCGCCGTGGCGGAAACCGCGTTGGCGGCAACGACCGCGACGAAATCGAGCCAGAGATCTCGCCAGACGACGTGCTGGTTCAGGTCGCCGGTATCCTCGACGTTCTCGAGAACTACGCCTTCGTTCGCACCACCGGCTACCTGCCGGGCCCGAACGACGTTTATGTTTCGCTCGGCCAGGTAAAGAAGTACAACCTGCGCAAGGGTGACGCAGTGGTCGGCGCGATTCGCCAGCCACGCGAGGGCGAGGGCCAGGGACGCCAGAAGTTCAACGCCATCGTGCGCATCGACTCGGTCAACGGCCTGACCCTGGAGCAGGCTGCAAACCGCGTCGAGTTCGGCAAGCTAACCCCGCTCTACCCACAGACCCGCCTGCGCCTCGAGACCGAGCCTGGCAAGCTGAGCACCCGCATCATCGACCTGGTTGCGCCAATCGGTAAGGGCCAGCGTGGCCTTATCGTTTCGCCGCCAAAGGCCGGTAAGACCCTCGTGCTGCAGGCAATCGCCAACTCGATCGCGACCAACAACCCAGAGGTTCACCTCATGGTCGTGCTCGTCGACGAGCGCCCAGAAGAAGTCACCGACATGCAGCGCACCGTCAAGGGTGAGGTCATCGCCTCAACCTTCGACCGCCCTGCCGAAGACCACACCACGGTTGCCGAGCTCGCCATCGAGCGCGCAAAGCGCCTGGTTGAGCTTGGTCACGACGTTGTCGTGCTGCTCGACTCGATCACTCGACTCGGTCGCGCCTACAACCTGAGCGCGCCGGCTTCGGGCCGCATCCTCTCTGGTGGTGTCGATTCGTCGGCCCTCTACCCGCCAAAGCGCTTCTTCGGTGCTGCCCGCAACATCGAGGATGGCGGCTCGCTCACCATCCTGGCAACCGCTCTCGTTGAGACCGGTTCGAAGATGGACGAGGTTATCTTCGAGGAGTTCAAGGGAACCGGAAACATGGAGCTTCGCCTCTCGCGCCAGCTGGCCGACAAGCGTATCTTCCCGGCCGTCGATGTCAACGCCTCGGGTACCCGTCGCGAAGAGATGCTGATGGGCGCCGACGAGACCAAGATCATCTGGAAGCTCCGTCGTGCACTCGCCGGCCTCGAGCAGCAGCAGGCACTCGAGCTCGTGCTCAACCGTCTCAAGGAGACCAAGAGCAACGTCGAGTTCTTGATGATGGTTCAGAAGTCGATGCCGGTTCCTTCCGGCCAAGACGGAGAGTAAATGCTTGATTCAGTCCAGCCGCTGCTGGCTGAACACCAGGCCCTGCAGACGCAGCTTTCTGACGCCTCGGTTCACGCCAATCCAGCGCTCGCTAAGAAGCTGAACCGACGCTACGCCGAGTTGAGCTCGATTGTGGCCGCCTACAACGGCGTGCTGCAGCTGACCGACGACCTCAAGGCAGCCAAAGAACTAGCCAAAGAGGATGAAGCGTTTGCCGACGAAGTGCCGGCCCTCGAAGAGTCATTGGTTGCCGCAACCGAAAAGTTGCGCCGACTGCTGATTCCTCGCGACCCGGATGACGGCCGTGACGTAATCATGGAAATCAAGGCCGGCGAGGGTGGCGCAGAGTCTGCGCTGTTCGCCGCCGACCTGTTTCGCATGTACCTGCAGTACGCCAACTCAAAGGGTTGGAAGATCGAGGTTCTCGACAAGAACGAGTCTGACCTCGGCGGTTTCAAAGACGTTCAGGTGGCCATCAAGGCCAACACCACCGACCCTTCGCAAGGCGTTTGGGCGCACCTGAAGTACGAGGGTGGCGTGCACCGCGTTCAGCGCGTGCCTGTCACCGAGACCCAGGGCCGCATTCACACCTCGGCCGCGGGCGTGCTCGTGTTTCCTGAGGTAGACGAGCCAGAAGAGGTCGAGATCAGCCAGAACGATCTGCGCATCGACGTCTATCGTTCGTCTGGCCCTGGTGGTCAGTCGGTCAACACCACCGACTCGGCGGTTCGCATCACCCACTTGCCAACCGGCATCACCGTGGCGATGCAAAACGAAAAGTCGCAGCTGCAAAACCGCGAGGCTGCCATGCGAGTTCTTCGCGCCCGCATTCTCGCAGCCCAGCAAGAGGCCATCGAGGCCGAGCAGAGCGCCGCTCGCAAGTCGCAGGTTCGCACGGTTGACCGCAGCGAGCGCATCCGCACCTACAACTTTCCTGAGAACCGCATCGCTGATCACCGCACCGGCTACAAGGCCTACAACCTCGACCAGGTCATGGATGGCGCCCTCGAGCCCGTCGTGCAGGCCGCAATTCAGGTTGACGAAGAGGCACGCCTAGCCGCGCTAAGCGGCAAAGAGTAGGCACGCGGCCATGAATCTGCGTGGCCTGCTCGAGCGGCTCGCCGCCGAGTTTGACCAAGCGGGAATCGAAACCCCTGGAGTCGACGCCGAGCTGATCGTCGGGCACGTGCTCAGCATGAGCAGGGGAGAGTTGCAGGCAGCAACCTACCTTGACCGCGAACTCGCGGCCGATCAACTAGAGCGCATCGAAGCCCTTGCCAAGCGCAGAGCGGCTCGCGAGCCACTTCAGCACATCACTGGGGTTGCCTATTTTCGCAATCTCACCCTCAAGGTCGGCAAGGGAGTATTCACCCCGAGGCCAGAGACAGAGTCCGTCGCGCAACTAGCCATTGACGCCCTGCGTTTTCAGGCAAACCCAGAACCTATCGCCATCGACCTCGGCACCGGCTCGGGCGCCATCGCCCTGGCCATCGCAACCGAGGTAAGCAACGCCAGAGTCTTTGCTGTCGAGAAGTCGCCAGAGGCCCTGCCTTTCACGCGAGCCAACTTTGAGGCTTCCGCGCTGCCAAACGCGACCCTCGTCGAGGGCGACTTTGCCGATGCGCTCACCGAACTCAACGGGCAGGCGACGCTCGTGATCTCCAACCCGCCATACATTCCAAACGAGGCGATTCCGCGCGACATCGAGGTGCGCCTGCACGACCCGGCGATGGCGCTCTATGGCGGCGAAGACGGCATGGATGCGATGCACGTGATCAGCCGCC
>JBEGJS010000157.1:0-13183 GCA_041184485.1 Actinomycetota bacterium
TAGTAGCCCATGCCGCGAACCAGGGTTGCGTCGAAGCGCAGGCGGCCGGCGTAGCGAGACTCGACCGCGTCAAAGATTGGCGCGAGAATCGCGGGCACATCACCCGAGGTTGCAGCGCCGCTCTCTAGCCAGGCCGAAACCTTTGCGCCAACGACTTCGCCGAAGCGCTCTGTCATTTCGCGAGTCACGCCATCCGAGGCGATTTTGTCGAGTTTGTCGATGATGATCATGGCCGACGAGCGATCTGCCTCGGCAACGCCGAAAGACTCGAGAAGCTCGGCGAGCAGCTGGCGGTGATTAACGCGGATGACCGCATCGTCGAGACCGAGAGTGGTCAAAGCGTCGAGCGAAGAGACCAGCAGGTCGATTTCGGCGAGGGGCGACGAGTCGCCGATGATGTCGATGTCGCACTGCACGAACTGGCGGTAGCGACCCTTTTGCGGGCGCTCGGCACGCCAAACCGGCCCAGCCTGAATCGCCTTAAAGACGGCAGGCAGCTTGGCGCGGTTGGTCGCGTAGTAGCGAGTCAGCGGCACGGTTAGGTCGAAGCGCAGACCGAGGTCGGCGAGTTCGTTCACGTCTGCTCCCCCGGCAACTGACTCGAGGGCCGCATCCAGTTCGGCACCGCGCTTCATCACGCGATAGGCGAGCTTCTCGTTGTCGCCGCCCTGGCCAGAGGTCAGGCGGGCGAGATCTTCGAGGGCCGGCGTTTCGATTTCTTGGTATCCGTGGGCCATGTAGGTGCCTCGGATTGCCCCGAGAACCTGGTCGCGCTTGCGCTTTTCGAGAGGCAAAAAGTCGCGCATACCGCGAGGAGGAAACACGTCTTGGGCCATTGGTCAATTGTGGCACACGCGCCCAATAACCTTGGCTCAGGAGACCCATGAATCAGATACACGTCGTAGCCGCGATTTTCGTTCGCGAAGGCAAGATCATGGCCGCCAGACGCGCCCCACACAAGGCTGCCGCCGGTCTCTGGGAGTTTCCGGGTGGCAAGGTCGAGATCGGCGAGGATGCCCGCGCCGCGCTGGCCCGCGAAATCGAAGAAGAACTTGGTGTCGCAATCGAGGTCGGCGAACCCGTGGATGACAGCGTCACCGTGGTCGGCGACACCGAAATCCGCCTGGCCTGCTATCTGGTCTCAGCGGCGAACGAGTGGCCTACCGCCAGCAGCGACCACGATGCCCTCGAGTGGTTGAGCGCCGAAAACATCGGCGACGTGCAATGGGCAGCGCCAGACCTACCAGCGGTAGCCAAACTTCGCGCGAACTGGCCGCAAGGCTGAGCGCCGACTAGAGCGCGCAGACCTCACCGTCGTGAGGGGCATGGCTGCGCCAGCCGAGCTGCTGCTTGATGCGGCCGCTGAGCGAATCGGCTGCGCCGGCCTCGCCGTGAACGACAAAGACCTGGCCAGGAGCCTCGGAAGCCGAGCCGAGCCAAGCGAGCAACTCATCTGAGTCTGCATGCACCGAGAATGACGGGATCTGTTCGATGCGCGCCCGAACCGGCACCTCTTCGCCGTGCATCTTAACGAACTCCACGCCGTCAACTAGCGAGCGCCCGCGCGTGCCGATTGCCTGGTAGCCAACCAACATGACCGTGTGCTTGGGGTTTGGCAGCATCGCTCGAAGGTGATGCACCACTCGCCCGCCGGTGGCCATGCCAGACGCCGAAATGATGATGCAGGGTTGCGGCGGATTGTTGATCGTCTTGGACTCATCAACGGTGGTGAGTTGCACCAGAGTGCCAGGGTCGAATGGGTCACGACCTTTCCACTCCGCAGCCACATCGGCCCGAATTTCTGGCGAATCCTCATCGATAGCCCGGCGATAAAAGTCGAGCGCTTTTAGCGCCATCGGCGAATCGGCATAGACCGGCACGTGACGAATCTTGCCCTGCTCCATCAACTCGCGAAGGCGAATCAAAATCACCTCGGTGCGGTCAACAGCAAAGGCAGGAATCAAAACCGAGCCTCCGCCGTCGATGGTCTCGTTTATCGCGTTCTCGAAATCAACAGTCTGAACAACGTGCTCGCGGTCGCCATAGGTCGACTCTGTGACCAGGGCATCGAAGTGGCCGGCCGGAATATGGTCAGGGTTTACCAACAATGGATGAGCCTCGCGCCCGAGGTCACCCGTGAACATCAACCGCTTGCCGAAGAACTCAACCTCGAGCACGGCCGCACCTAGGATGTGGCCCGAGCGATGAAAGGTCACGAAGGTCTCTCGTGCAACCTGCACCCGCTCGCCAAATTTTTCGACTGCAAACTGATCGATGGCACGCTGGGCATCTGGCACTTCATAGAGCGCCTTGGGTGGGGTGTGCTTCGAGAAACCCTTCTTTGCAGCCCAGGCGGCATCCTCGGTTTGAATCTTGGCTGAATCAAGCAGCACCACCCCTGCTAGCGCCGCCGTGAACTCGGTTAGGTGAATCTTGCCCCCGAATCCGTCTTTGACGAGCTTCGGCAAATAGCCACAGTGGTCGAGATGGGCGTGGGTCAATAGCACCGCGTCAACCGTGCTCGGATCAATAGGCAGCGGGTTCCAGTTCTTAAGCCGAAGTTCCTTCAACCCCTGAAACAGCCCACAGTCGACCATCACGCTAACGTCTTCGCATGAAAGCAAGAAGCGACTGCCCGTGACGGTGCCCGCCGCCCCTAAAAAACGAATGGTTGGGGTGTTCGCCGAGTACGTCATGAAGCCACTCTATTGCTGAGCGTGGCTGGGCTGTGCGGTTATCCCAGCAGTTTGCCAGCGACCCACTTAATCGTGGCCGAACCCTTGGTCTGAGTGCCGAGCACGGTCACCGTTACGGTCGACAGGCCCTTCTTGGCCTTCAGGTCGGCAACGTAAACCCAAACCATTCCGCTGGCGTCTGAGGTAGCAGAAGTCGCGCTCAGGTTATCGCCAACGCCCTTGAGCGCAATCGTGACCTTGACACCCACGGATGGCTTCGCGGCATCGAGCAACTTAAAGCGCAGCAGTGCCGCTCCTCCCGCCATGGCCTTGACCGATGCAAGCACTGGCTTGACCGCGCTCTTGGGGGTCGTGAAGGTGATGGTGCCCGGGTCGGTCTGCGCGATGTTTGGACCGCTCAGCAGAATGTAGCGAAACGAGGATGCAACGCTCGAGCCAGAAACAGAAACGTGGATGGCAGCCGCGCCGGTGCCATCGAGCTTGAACATGCAGCTGTGTGAGTCGCCCGCCAAAACCTGCTGCTCGCAACCGGTTGGGCTGGCGAGCGGGCTCGACGCAAAGGCAACGACAAGGCCGGCAGAGAGGTCAAAAGCGTTGACCTGGGCGAACTTGCCGGCATCGGCAGCCGAGCTCTTGTAGTTGAGCGTGAACTCGGTCGATTGCGTCGAAACCGACCATCCGTTGTTTGTTTTGGCCGTCGATGGGCCAGAGATGCTGACGGTCGAAAGACTTGGGCCAGAGATCCAGGTGGAGTCTGCGTTTGCCGCCGAGCCACTGAGTGTCGAGGCCGCTACGGCCACCGCCAAAACTGCGGCGCGAACGAGGTTTGATTTGCGTGAGATTGGGCGCATGATTTCCTTTGATAATCGTGCGCACACACGTCTTGCTTTGAGCCTAGGCCCTATCCGCCTATTCGGCGTCGCCTTCGGCAATAATCCCAGCGTCGCTAGCCGCCAAAACCTCTGCCTTGCGAATGTCTCCCATTAGGTCGCGAACGGCACCGCGAAGTGCTCGCTCTGCATCCAGCCCCGCAGAGCGTGCTGAACTGACGATCGCGAGCAACAGCACCCCGAGCTCGTCTTCAGAGGCAACCGGGATGGCGCTCGGCGCATCCGTGTCTAGAAGGCCAATCTTTTCGGCCTTGCCCATGACCTTGCTGGCCAGGGCCAGGGCAGGCATGTTGATCGGCACGCCGTCGAGAACGCTCTCGCGCTCGGGCTTCTCTTTCTTCTTGAAGTCGTCCCACTTGGCAACCACGTCGTCGCCGGTCTTTGCGTTGTGCTCCGCGATCTCCTCTGGCGTGCCGAACACGTGCGGGTGGCGACCGACCATCTTGGCAGTCATGTGTGCGGCAACATCCTCGAGGTCGAATGGCTCGCCAAGGGTTCCGTTGGAGGCCAGGTCGGCGTGAAAAATCACCTGGTAGAGCACGTCGCCGAGCTCTTCTAAAACTTCGTCGCGGTTCTTGGTCTCGATGGCGTCGATCAGCTCGTAGCTCTCTTCAACGAGATACTGAATCAGCGAATCGTGGGTCTGCTCGGCGTCCCAAGGGCAGCCGCCGGGCGCCCGAAGCTGGTGGGCAACCGCGATGAGCTCTTCGAGTTTGGTCATGCAACGAGTCTGCCAGACGGCGCTGGGCTATTCGCGAAAGACGGTGGCGAGCAGTTGCCATGCCCAGTCGATGACGGAACGGTCGCGAAGCGGTTCGCCGTCTGCGCCCTTTGGCGCTGACACCGTCAGCAGCGAGTTCGACTGCAGGTACTTCATGCCCGGCAGCAGGTGGCTGAGACCAACCTGCTGACCCTCGGTGAGGCTCACAGGGTGCAGGCGCGCCTGAGCGCCGAGCAACATCAGCTCTTTGAGGCCGAGTCGGTTCGCCTGCTGGCGAAGCTCGGTCACGTCGATCAGGTTGCGCACCGACTGCGGCGCCTTGCCATAGCGGTCTTCGAGTTCGGCGAGAATGCCGTCGAGTTGAGCCCGCGAGCCAGACTCGCCACTTGCCGCCGAGAGCTTGTGATATGCCTCGAGACGCAAACGCTCGCTGTCTACGTATGCCGCCGGAATGTGCGCATCCACCGGCAACTCGAGTTTTAGCTCGGCTGGCGAGTCTTGCTTTTCGCCGCGGAACTCGGCGACGGCCTCGCCGATCATCCTCAGGTAAAGATCAAAGCCAACGCCAGCGATGTGGCCAGACTGCTCGCCGCCGAGTAGGTTGCCGGCGCCTCGAATCTCGAGATCCTTGAGCGCCACCTGCATGCCCGCACCGAGCTCGTTGTTGGTCGCGATCGTGGCAAGCCTGTCGTGCGCGGTCTCGGTGAGCGGCTTCGATGGGTCATAGAAGAAGTAGGCGTATGCGCGCTCGCGGCTGCGACCAACGCGACCTCTAATCTGGTGCAGCTGGCTGAGGCCAAAGTTTTCCGCCCTGTCGACAATCAGGGTGTTGGCGTTGGGAATGTCGATGCCGGTCTCGATGATCGTGGTCGAGACCAAGACGTCGAACTTTCGCTCCCAGAAGTCGATTACCACCTGTTCGAGTGCGTGCTCGGTCATCTGCCCGTGGGCCACGGCGACTCGCGCTTCGGGCACGAGTTCGCGAATCTGCGACGCAACCTTGTCGATCGAGTCGACGCGGTTGTGCACAAAGAAGACCTGACCCTCGCGAATCAGTTCGCGTCGAATTGCCGCCGCAACCTGCTTCTCGCTGTATCCGCCGACGAAGGTCAGAATCGGGTGGCGGTCTTCTGGCGGGGTGGCCAGGGTTGACATTTCACGGATGCCGGTGATGGCCATCTCGAGAGTGCGCGGAATCGGTGTGGCCGACATCGAGAGCACATCCACGTTGGTTTTAAGGTCTTTGAGCTTCTCTTTGTGTTCGACGCCGAAGCGCTGCTCTTCGTCGATGATGATGAGCCCTAGGTCACGAAACTTGACGTTGCCAGAGAGCAGGCGGTGGGTGCCGATGACTAGGTCGACCCCGCCGGTCTTCAGCCCCTCGAGGGTTTCTTTGACCTCTTTGTCTGACTGAAAGCGGCTGAGCGAACGAATCTGCACCGGGAATCCGGCCATCCGCGCTTTGAAGGTTTCGGTGTGCTGACGAACCAGCAGGGTGGTCGGCACGAGGATTGCCACCTGCTTGCCATCTTGGATTGCCTTGAACGCGGCACGCACGGCCACCTCGGTCTTGCCGTAGCCAACGTCGCCTGCGAGCAGGCGGTCCATTGGAATCTCGCGCTCCATGTCGCGTTTGACGTCTTCGATCGTGGTGAGTTGGTCTGGAGTCTCGACGAAGGCGAAGGCCTCTTCGAGCTCGTGCTGCCAAGGCGTGTCTGGCGCAAAGGCGTGGCCGCGCGACTTAACACGCGCCGAATAGAGCTTGACCAGGTCGATGGCGATCTTGCGAATCGCCTTGCGGGCGTTGCCCTTGACCTTGGCCCATTCGACACCGCCCATCTTGCTGAGCACCGGCGCCTCGCCACCGACGTATCGCGTGAGCAAGTCGAGCTGATCGGTCGGCACAAACAGGGTGTCGCCAGGGTAGCCACGCTTCGATGGCGCGTATTCGATGAGCAAGTATTCGCGGTCGTGCTGCTGGTTGCCGATGCCGACCTTGCGAGTGGTGAGCTCGACGAACCGACCGATGCCGTGAATCTCGTGCACCACGTAGTCGCCAGACTTGAGGGTTAGCGGGTCTACCGCCTGGCCGCGCTTTGCCGCCATGCGCTTGGCTTGCGGGTTTACGTAGGCAGCGTTGCGGCCATAGAACTCTTGCTCGGTCAGCACGATGAGGTTCGAGGCTGGGGCGGCAAAGCCTTTGCGCAGGCTCGCCTGCAGCGCATAAACGGTCTTGGCGGCCGGGCGGGCCGGCAGCTCGTCGACGAGTGCTACCGACAGTTTTTGTGCTCGCAGAACCTCGGCGATGCGTTCGGCCGTGCCATGCCCCTCGGCGGCCACGATTACTAGCTGGTCGCGGCCGACCTGGTCGATGATCCAGTCGACGGCGCCGCTGTCGCTGCCGGCAAAGCTCGGAATCTCGAGCAGATTGAGGTTGATGAGGTCGGTCTCATCGGAGCCGAACTGCGAGACGGTTGCGAACTGTCGCCCGCCGAGTCCCGCGATGAAGGTGCCGAAATCGATGAATCCGCCCGCGCTGAGGTCGATCGGTGCCTGCGCACCCTCGATTGCGGCATCCCACGCGGCATGCAGAAACTCTTCGTTGGTCTCAACCAGGCTGGCTGCGCGGGCGGCCGCCTTTCGGGTTGCAGCAGCACGACCCCGGCGTCGGCGGGCAGGTATTCGGTGAACGGCACCAGGCGGTCGGCGAGCACCGGCGCCAGAGACTCCATGCCGTCGACCGGGATTCCCTCGGCAAGCTTGGCGAGCATGGTGGATAGGTTCGGAAACTCGTGCACCATTTGGCGCGCCTTGTTGGCAACTGCCGGCGTGATGATTACCTCGCGGGCCGCATAGATCTTGGTCGAGTCGAGTTGGCCCGAGAGCGAGCGCTGATCGGTGACCGAGAACTCGCGAACATCGTCGAGTTCGTCGCCAAAGAACTCCAGGCGCACGGCGTGCTCGGCGGTGGTCGGAAAGATGTCGAGGATTCCGCCGCGAACGGCAAATTCGCCGCGCTTCGTGACGAGGTCGACGCGCTGGTAGGCCAGCTCGACTAGCTTGAGGGTCAACTCTGGCAGCAAATAGTCGCGACCGCGCACCAGCGTCAACGGCGGAAAGTCGCCCAGCCCTGCGACCACCGGCTGCAGCACCGCGCGCACCGAGGCAACGACATAGACCGCGTGATCGAGCGCCCCCCCGGCAACCACAATCTCGTGCAGTCGATGCAAAACCCGGAGGCGCTTGCCAACGGTTTCGGGGCTCGGGCTCAATCGCTCGTGCGGCAGCGTCTCCCAAGACACAAACTCGAGCACCTCGGCCTCGGGATCCTGCGCCTTGAGCGATGACGCCACATCCTCGCCCTCGCGGCCCGTCGAAACGATCACGAGATTCACAGCAGAAAGCCGCTGGTCGGCCCGCAAACTCGCTAGCAAACCAACAACGGTCGAGTGCGCGCCGGCAGCTGCAATGATTTCGAGCCGAGGATTTTTGATTTTCGCCTGAAGGGCTGCTACCGGGTAGCCATCTGAAACGAGTGCGACAAGGCGCGACAGAGCCTTAGAGTTCGCGTTGCTACCCACCCGTCAAGTCTAAGCGGAGTGAAAACGCAGCTGGGCGGCGGTGACGCCATCCTTGATGATTGCCTCGACCGCATCGGCGGCAATCTCGAGGGTCACGGGCAGTTCTTTTTTCTCGGATGTGCCGAAGTCACGCAGCACGAAGTCTGCGGTGTCCATCTGGCCTGGCGGCCGCCCGATGCCGACCCGCACGCGCACGAAGTCTGGCCCGCCAAGGGCCGAGATGATGTCGCGCAGGCCGTTGTGCCCGGCGTGGCCGCCGCCAACCTTGATGCGCACATCGGCGGCTGGAATATCTAGTTCGTCGTGAATCACGATGATCGCGGCGGCTGGCACACCGTAAAACTTGGCTAGGCCAGAAACTGGGCCACCGGAGGTATTCATGTATCCGTTGCTGCGGGCGAGAATCACCTTGGGTGCGTCGGCGCCGACGCCGAGCTTGGCCTCGGCAACCTGAGCGCCGGCCTTGTGGCTCTTAAATTTGGCGCCAAGCCGGTCGGCCAAAACCGCCAAAACCATCTGACCAACGTTGTGTCGGTTGCCCGAATAGCCCGACCCCGGGTTTCCGAGACCGACCACCAAGAACGTTGAGTTAGCCACGAAACCAGCCTAAATGCAGAAAACCCGGATGCACGCTTGGCGCATCCGGGCTTTTCGAACCTGTGAGATTACTCTGCTGCTGCAGCGAGTTCTTCGGCGTGACCGGCTGCGGTGGCAACCACGGTTGCGACGAGCTCGTCGGCTGGCAGGTCAAGCTTGACGCCTGCAGGAAGCACGATGTCCTTGGCCAGAACGTGGTGACCAGCACCCTCCTTGTTGAAGACGACCTCAACGAACTCAGGAATGTTGGTTGCCTCGGCGAGCAGCTTGACGGTCTTGTGCTCGAGGTCAACGGTGGTTCCGCTCATTGGCTCACCAACGATGTGAACAGGAACCTCAACGTGAACCTGCTCGCCCTTCTTGATGGTGACGAGGTCGATGTGCTCGATGATCTGGGTTACTGGGTCTTTCGAAGCCGACTTGACCAGAACGAGCTCGCTCTTGCCCTCGATGACTGCCTCGATGACGGCGTTCTTGTGACGCAGAACGAGCGCGATCTCGTGAGCTGGCAGGGTGATGTGGCGTGGCTCTGAGCCGTGGCCGTAGATGACGGCTGGGGTGCGGCCGGCGGCGCGGGCCTTGCGTGCCGAGCCCTTGCCAAAGGTGGTGCGGGTTTCGGCGACGATCTTTGCGTTTACGTCAGACATGTTTTAGCTTTCTTGGTTTTGGTTTCTCATCAACTCAAGCGTGTTCACGCGAGGATTCTGGCCAAAGTTTGTCTGGCAGCCCCGTCGATAACGGCTTCATCCTTGCGGAATCGGCCCTCGCCGTTGTTTTCTTGCTCTAAGTCTATTCGCCGCGCAAGGAGTTTGCCAACCCGCGAGTCATTCGCCTCAGCACGAGGGCAATAACCAGGATGCCGCAACTCACGCCAACGGCTGGGCCGGGCACCGAAAGCAGCAGCGCAACGCATAGTGCGAAACCCAGGATGGCGACAATGCGCGGCAGCGGCTTCTCGGAGCGGGGTTGGCGAAGCGCGCTCAGGTGCCCGATCGCGTAATAGAGCAGCACCGAAAAAGACGAGAATCCGATGACCCACTGCAGGTAGGTGTTCGACCAGAGCAGCGCGATCGAACCGGCCGCGATGATCACCTCGGCCAACCAGGGCGAGCCGAATCTGTTGCGGTGGGCGAATGTTGTTGGCAGTTCGCGGTCTTCTGCCATGGTCGCGGCCGTTCGCGAGACCCCGGCGAGCAGGGCAAGCATCGAGCCGAGGCTGGCGGCCGATGCCACGAGCACAGTCACCCAGGCCGGTATCAGGTCGCCAGCACCGCGCAGCATCGCCACGAATGGCGCATCCAGGTGGTCCAGTTCGGTGCCGAGCGAGTTGACCAGCGCGTAACCGAGCAGAAGGTAGAGAGCAAGCACGCCTGATAGCGAGATCAGGATCGCGCGCGGAATGTTGACCTTGGCGTTCTTAACCTCGTTGCCGAGCGTCGCGACGCGCGCATACCCCGCAAAGGCAAAGAACAGCAGCGAGGCCGCGGCGAGGATTCCACCAGAGTGGCCGCCCGAAAGCACGTTTGTGAAGTTAGCTCCAGAGCCGCTGTGGCTGGCGCCGAGAAGCCCGGCAACTACTAGGTAGGTGGTCGTAATCGCGGCAAGGATCGCCGCGACGAGTGCGGTGCGGTTGATTCCAAGCGTGTTGAGCGTGGTCAAAACCAGGATCGCCAGGCTAGCCACCAGCTGCGTGTTGAGCGCTCCATTGCTGAGCGGGGTGAGGTATTCGGCGAATATCCAAGCGATGGCACCGATCGAGCCAATCTTGCCAAACACAAAGGCGAAGCCGGCCACAAACGAAAAGTCTTTATTTAGGTAGTGCCTCGAATAGGCGTATACCCCGCCCGGTCGGTCGATGTGCTTAGCCATCGAATACACGGATGCTGCGTTCAGGCAGGCTACGAGTCCGGCCAAAAAGAGCGCGATGGCGAGGTACGAATAGGTCTTGGCGAAAGCCTCGCGAAAGACAGTGAAGATGCCCGCACCGAGCATCGATGCAAGGCCAATAGCGACTGCGCCGAGCAGGCCAACCTGTTGCTTTGGCTTGGCTGCTGCCGCGCTAGCTGGCATCCGCGTGCTGTTTAGGCGTGGCCAGGAAACAGCGAGTTGACCGAGTCGTCGTCGAACACTGCGCTGATTGCCTTGGCGATAAGCGGGGCAATCGAGAGCACGGTGAGCCCCTCGAAGCGCTTCTCTGGGCCGATCGGCAGTGTGTTGGTGACGACCACGGCGTCGACCGCATCGCTCGAGAGTCGCTCGACGGCTGGGCCCGAGAAGATTGCGTGGGTCGCGGCGACGATGACCTTGGCCGCACCGTTCTTCTTAAGCGCGGCAGCAGCGGCAACGATCGTGCCTGCGGTGTCGATCATGTCGTCGACCAAGAGGCAGGTGCGGCCCTTTACGTCGCCGACGAGTTCGTGGGCGGTGACCTGGTTTGGCACGTCAGGGTCGCGGCGCTTGTGCACGATTGCGAGCGGGGCGCCGAGGCGGTCGGCCCAGATGTCGGCAACGCGAACGCGGCCCGAGTCTGGCGAGACCACGGTGAGTTTTTCTTCGCCGTAGTTGGCTGCGACGAAATCCGAGAGCATTGGCAGCGCCCAGAGGTGGTCAACCGGCCCATCGAAGAAGCCCTGAATCTGAGGGGTGTGCAGGTCGACCGACATGATTCGGTTTGCGCCGGCGGCGGCATACAGGTCGGTCATCAGGCGAGCCGAGATTGGCTCGCGACCCTTGTGCTTTTTGTCTTGGCGGGCGTAAGGAAAGAACGGAGAGATCACGGTTACGCGCTTAGCCGATGCTCGCTTTAGGGCGTCGAGCATGAGCAGTTGCTCCATGATCCAGTGGTTGACCGGGGCCGGGTGGGCCTGAATGACGAAGGCGTCGACTCCGCGAACGCTCTCTTCGAAGCGCACGAAGGTCTCGCCGTTGGCAAAGTCGTATGCGGTGGTTGGCACTAGGGTGGTGCCGAGCAGTTCGGCGATCTCTTCGGCTAGTTCTGGGTGGGCTCGTCCACTCAGCAGTGCGAGACGCTTGCGGCCTGTAATAGTGATTTCGCTCATCGCGTCTCCAGTTCTCTGCTCTGCTGTCTAGTCGGTCTCTGATGCCTTGGCAGCCTTCGCGGCCTCGGCAGCCTTTGCCGCCTTGGAGCCTTCGCGGCGACTCAAAACCCAGTCTGCGATGTTGCGTTGTGGCGCCACATTCATGGCCAAATCGCCAGGCTCGACGCTTCTTCGCACCACGGTTCCGGCCGCCGTATAGGCTCCGTCTCCAATACTAATCGGGGCGACGAAGACGTTATGCGAGCCGGTTCTGACGTGCGAACCGATGACGCTCTGGTGCTTCGAGACGCCGTCGTAGTTGGCAAAAATCGTGCCAGCGCCGATGTTTGACTCGACGCCAATTACCGCGTCGCCGACATACGAGAGGTGCGGAACCTTTGTTCCGGCGCCAATCTTGGCGTTCTTGGTCTCAACGAAGGTGCCGATCTTGCCGTCGGCACCGAGGTCGGTGCCAGGGCGGAGGTAAGCGAACGGGCCAACACTCGCACCTTCGCCAATGACCGAACCCGTGACGTGCGACTTGACCACCGAGGCAAAGTCACCAACCTGAGAGTCAACCAAAACTACCTCTGGGCCAACCTTGGCTCCGCGGCCGATGGTGCAGACGCCCTGGATGTGGGTGCCCGGCAGGATGACGGCGTCTTCGTCGATCGATGCCCGAATGTCAATCCAGGTGTTCGACGGATCGACGATCGTGACGCCGGCCATTTGCCAACCGAAGCAGATGCGGCGGTTGAGTTCGGCCGCGACCTCGCTCAACTGGTAGCGATCGTTAACGCCGGCCACGAGCCAGTTGTCGGCAACCGAGAGTAGCTCGACCTTTTCTGACTCGCTCTTGAGAATGGTTGCGGCATCGGTGAGGTACTTCTCGCCCTGAGCGTTTGCGGTGCCAACTTTGGCCAGCGCAGAGCGCAGTTTGGCGGCATCGAAGACATAAACACCGGCGTTGATTTCGCCGATCTCGAGTTGCTCCTCGGTGGCATCTTTGTGTTCGACGATGGATGCGAACTCGCCATCCTCGCTGCGAACGATTCGGCCGTAGCCGGCTGGGTTGCGAACCCAGGTGCTGAGCAGGGTGACGGCTGCGCCGGCCTCGAGGTGGGCGACTAGCATCGCGTCTAGGGTCTGGGTGTCGAGCAGAGGAACATCGGCAGAAACCACGACAACGGCACCATCGAAGTCGGCTGGCAGCGCCTCGAGCGCGCACTCAACTGCACGACCGGTGCCTGCGAGCTCGTCTTGGTCGGCGATCTTTGTGGTTGGGCTGAACTCGCCGAGCCAGGATGCGATCTCGTCGCGCTGGTGACGCAGCACAGTGATTACGTGTTCGCCGCCGAGAGCGTGCGCCGTGGTCAGCACGTGCCCGAGCATCGGCATTCCGGCGATTACGTGCATCACCTTGGGCTTGGCCGAGCGCATTCGGGTTCCGGCGCCAGCGGCTAGAACCACCACTGCTAGACGCTTTTCGGCCATGCCGCTCCTTAGCTTTCGCTTGCGCGAATTGATTGCGCTGGCCCACCAGGACTCGAACCTAGACAAACGCCTCCAAAGGGCGCTGTGCTGCCATTACACCATGGGGCAACGTGCATTCGGCGTTCACCAAAAGCACACTCTAAGTCTGCCAGACATCTTGATAACC
>JBEGJS010000158.1:0-2773 GCA_041184485.1 Actinomycetota bacterium
GCACACGACCGAGCGGTTGCGCTGGTCTCGCACGTGCCGCAGCTCGTCAGCTCGCTGCTCGCCGGCCGGCTCGTCGGTGCCGAGGCTGCAGACTTGGCCCTCGCAGGTCAGGGACTTCGCGACACCACCCGCATCGCCGCGAGCGATCCAAAGCTTTGGCTGCAGATCTTTGCGGCAAACAGCGGCGAGGTCGCGAGCATTCTCAAGAAGCTCTCGCGCGACCTGGCCGAGGCCGTCTCGGCGCTGGATAACCTCAATTCGCCCGGCTCTCTGGCGAAACTCGGTGAACTCATGGCGGCAGGCAACGCTGGCGTAGCCGCTATTCCTGGCAAGCACGGTTCGCGCCACGCGAGCTACTCGCAGCTCATCGTCTTGATCGACGACAAGCCCGGCGAGCTGGCCCGACTGCTCACCGAGATCGGCGAAATCGGCATTAACCTCGAAGACCTCAAGCTTGAACACTCACCGGGCGCCCAGATCGGCCTCGTCGAGCTCTACGTTTTACCCAAGGTCGAGGTCGCTCTCGCAGAGGCGCTCGTTGCCCGCGGATGGCGGCTGGCGGGCTAATGACCACGGTTATCGCCATCGATGGGCCGGCTGGCTCTGGCAAGTCGAGCGTCAGCAAGCAGGCCGCCCGCGAGCTCGGATTCGGCTACCTAGACACCGGAGCCGGATACCGCGCGCTCGCCTGGTGGAGCAAGTCTGCCGGCATCGAGCCAGAGATCCTCGCCACCCGCCTCGACGACTTCGACTATTCCATCTCGACCAACCCCGATGACTTCTGGGTCCATGTGGGCTCCGACGATGTGACCGAGGCAATACGTGAGAGCGCGATTTCTGAGGCTGTCTCTGACGTGGCGCGCATCCCAGAGGTTCGAACCTTTATGAAACAGCTCACTAGAGGCATCATCGCCGTAGAAAATCGCCCCGGAATCGTGGTGGAGGGTCGGGACATCACCACCGTCGTCGCACCCGATGCCCAGGTTCGCCTCTTACTAACGGCCGACGAAGCCGTTAGAATTAAGCGTCGGTCGGCAGAGCTCTCGGTAGCTTCGCAGCAAATCACAAAGCAGGTGACCGACCGTGACGCCAGTGACCTGAAAGTCGTTGACTTTATTACTCCAGCGGTTGGCGTCGAACTCATAGATTCGACCGAACTCGACCTGCCGCAAACTGTGCAGGCGGTTCTGAGCGCGGTTTCGCGCCAACTAGCCATTTAGGGGCACCATGTCTGACGAGCAAGACTTCGACCCGATCGATCCAGCATTCTTGCAGCGCATCAGCGAGGTATCCGACGAGGATGCCGAGGCTCGCGCACGCGCCCTTCGCGCCGGCCTCGAAGAGTATGACCTTGAGTCTGAAGACCTCGACGTTCTCGAGGCCGACTGGGATTACTCGGATGAGCCAATCCTGCTGCCTGCCCTGCCCGTGTTGGCGATTGTCGGCCGACCAAACGTCGGCAAGTCGGCGCTCGTCAACCGCATCCTTGGTCGTCGCGAAGCGGTGGTCGAAGACAAGCCGGGCGTGACTCGTGACCGAGTTTCTTATCAGGCCGAGTGGAACGAGCGAAAGTTCACCCTGGTTGACACCGGTGGCTGGGAGCCAGACGCCAAGGGCATCGACCGCTCTGTCGCGTTGCAGGCCGAGATCGCCATCGAAATGGCCGATTCGGTTCTTTTCGTGGTGGATGCGCTGGTAGGCCCGACCACCACCGACGAGCGCGTAGTCAAGTTGCTTCGCGCCTCGGGCAAGCCGGTTCTGCTGGCCGCCAACAAGATTGATGACATGCGCCTTGAGCCAGAGGCGGCCGCGCTTTGGTCGCTTGGCCTCGGCGAGCCTTACCCGGTTTCTGCTCTGCACGGCAGGGGAGTGGCCGACCTCTTGGATGCCGCACTCAAGACGCTGCCAGAGGAGTCAAGGGTTGCGAAGCGCGAAATCGGCGGACCACGCCGCATCGCACTGATCGGCCGCCCAAACGTCGGCAAGTCTTCGCTGCTTAACAAGGCGGCCGGCAGTGAGCGCGTGGTCGTCAACGAGTTGGCCGGCACCACCCGCGATCCAATCGACGAACAGGTCGAACTCGGTGGCAAGACCTGGCGGTTCGTCGATACCGCGGGCATTCGCCGCCGCATCCGCCTTGCGCAGGGCGCCGATTTCTATGCTTCGCTTCGCACCGCGGCAGCGCTTGAGCGCGCCGAGGTTGCCGTCGTGCTGTTTGACGTCACCGAAGCAATCTCAGACGCCGACATCCGCATCGTCGACATGGCCCTCGAGTCTGGTCGCGCGCTGGTGCTCGCATTCAACAAGTGGGATGAGCTCGACGAAGATCGCCGATACCTCCTCGAGCGCGAAATTGAGCAGAACCTGAGCCACGTGGCCTGGGCCCCGCGAGTGAACATCTCGGCAAAGACCGGTCGTCACCTCGAGAAGCTGGTTCCAGCCCTTGAAGTGGCTCTCGACTCATGGGACATGCGCATTCAGACTGGCAAGCTCAACGCCTTCATCCAGGAACTCACCATGGAAACCCCGCACCCGGTTCGCGGCGGCAAGCAGCCTCGAATTCTCTTTGCGACCCAGGTGTCTGTGCGCCCACCAAAGTTCGTCTTGTTTACCACGGGATTCCTCGAAGAGGGCTACCGCCGCTTCATCACCCGCCGCCTGCGCGAGACCTACGGTTTCGAGGGCAGCCCGATCGAGATTGGCATGCGCGTGCGCGAGAAGCGCAAGCGCACCAAGTAACTTGTTGCTAGCCTGAAGCCATGGCTAGCCATGA
>JBEGJS010000159.1:0-4778 GCA_041184485.1 Actinomycetota bacterium
GCCTTGAGCCTGTCGAGGTCGTCGACGCAGACTCGCTCGAAGCCGAGCCAAACCCAACCGTTCCGTTCGTGACCGGCCTCGACGAGTTCGACGCCCTGCTGGCCGCCGGCGCTGCCGAGGCGACCGGCGCGATTCTGCAAACCCCGAGCGAGACCGAGGCCGATGCGCCGGTCGACGAGTTTGCCGCAGAGCAGCCAGCAGCCACCTGGACGCTCGACACCGACGCCGACCTCGAGCCGGGCGAACCGACCCAGGCCTTCGAAGAGATCCCGGCGTTCTTCGACACCGCCCCGACCCAAACAACTCAGGCAAAGTCCAGCGGCAACTCAGGCTCGAGCGATCGCACGTCTGACGCCGATGCCTTTGCTCGACTCGGCATCAACGTCGATCGCGAGCTCGATTCAGACGCCGCATCCGACCAAACCGGCAAGACCCCTCGCCGCGAGCGCGGTCCATCGCCTCAGCTTCTTGTTGGTCTCGGCGCCGCGGCCGCGGTCGTCATCATCGGCATGATCGTCTGGATTGTCGGAATAGGCAAGGTTCAGGTCAATGTCTCGCCATCGGTGCAGGGCGTGAGCGTCGCGAACGTGGTCAACGACACCTACGCCGCGGGCTACGCGGCCCTAACCGGTCAGCAGCTTTTGGTTCAAAAACTCTATGAGCAGAGCGAGACGGTTCCACTAGACAGCATCACTCGCACCGATCCGCCGGCGGGCACCATCGTCAACAGCAACACGACCATCACGGTCTATGTGTCTTCTGGGCCATCGGCCGTTGCTGTGCCGAGCCTGCTCAATATGACTCAGGCCGATGCCACCTCGGCGCTGGTCGCCGCCGGCCTCAAGCTGGGCACGGTCACCGAGGCCAACAGTGCAACGGTTGCCAAGGGTCTCGTGATCGAGACGCTGCCAACCGCCAATACTCAGGCGGCAAAAGACTCGGCAGTAAACATCGTGGTTTCGAACGGGCTCGTAAACGTGCCGGATGTTCGCAACCTCGAGATCACCGACGCCGAAAGCCAGCTGACCGCCGCGGATGTCGCGCTCAACGTCTCGGTCACGACCGACGCCGAACCCTGCGAGGGAACCCCGGGCACCACTGTGCTTGATCAGTCGCTGCTGCCTGGCACCGCGCCTCAAGGCTCAGACATCATTTTGACGGTTACCTGCAACCCCTAATTAGGGGCAGGCGAAATAAAAGTTGTAGTTCTAGAAACTAGAACTTGACGAGAGGGCTGAGCCCCTTGGCCTTTGCGGCGGCACCCTTGAGCCCGATGCTTTCTAGCCAGTTTCCGAGCATCTGATAGCCGCCCTGGGTCAACACGCTCTCGGGGTGAAACTGCACTCCATAGATAGGCAGCGTTCGATGCTGCAAGCCCATGATGACGCCGCCCGGAGTGGTTGCGGTGGCAGCGGTGCGACTCGTGACAATCAGATCCGCAGGCACGGTCGAATCGACGACCGCCAGCGAGTGGTAGCGGGTGGCGGTAAACGGCTGCGGCACATCCTGATAAATCAAGGATGCATCGTGCTCGACCTGCGAAGTCTTGCCGTGCATGAGCTCTTCGGCCTGAGTCACAACCGCGCCCATGGCCTCGGCGATCGACTGGTGCCCGAGGCAAACCCCAAAAACCGGCTGACCCGACTTGAGCGCCAGCTTCACCACAGGAATCGAAAGACCGGCCTCGGCGGGAGTGCCCGGCCCCGGCGAGATAAGCACCGCGTCATAACGCGAGAGCAACTCGGGCAGAGCATCCTCGTTGACAACGTCGTTGCGCAAAACCTCGGTCTCTGCGCCCAACTGCTGCAGATAACCGTTCAGGGTGTAGACGAACGAGTCGTAGTTGTCTAAGACGAGAATCTTGGTCATTGTCGTTCAAGTCTAAATGCCAACTAAATGCCAATAGAATTGAGAGCATGTCTGACGCAACCCAGAAGAACAAGAAGGCCCCAAAGGCCAAAGCCCCTCGCGCCGCCAAGCCAAAGCGTTCGGCCGACGAAGGTAACCCAAGTTGGTACAAGCCGGTGATGTTCGGGCTCATGCTGCTCGGCCTCATCTGGATTCTGACCTACTACATCTCGGGAGCACAGTACCCGCTTGGCGCAGCCCTCTCGGGTGCCTGGAACCTGGGTGCCGGCAACATTTTGATCGGCTTCGGCATCGCCATGGTCGGTTTCATCATGACCACTCGCTGGAAGTAATCCGCGACCACCACTTAACGCAAAGAGCCCACCGAATCGGTGGGCCTTTTGCTTTAACCGGGATGCCTAGATCGGCAGTTGCGAGACTCCGTAGGCGGTCGCCGCCAACAATCCAAGGATGACGGCAACTGTGCCGATATTTCTCATCGCCACCTGGTTGGTGTTTCTGGTGTTGGCATAGACCAGGGCTAGCAGCACGCCGGCAACCAGCCCGCCAACGTGTGCTTCCCACGATACGTTTGGCACCGCGAAGCTAAAGACCAAGTTGATTGCAATCAGTGTGACGATCGAAGACGAGTTGAGGTTGAGCGAGCGCAGCACAACCAAGAACGCGCCCATCACGCCGAAAACGCCGCCCGATGCCCCAATCACCTGCGAGTTTGGCGCCGAGAAGAGCAGCACCGCAACGGACCCGCCGAAGATCGAAACCAGGTAGAGAATCGTGAAGCGCACCGAGCCGAGCAGCGGTTCGAGTTGGCGACCAAGCGCCACGAGCAGGTACATGTTGAAGACCAGGTGCAAAATCGCGCTCGGATTACCGACGAAGTTGGCGTCGTGCGCGAAACCTGCGGTGAGCATTCGCCAAGGCTCGAAGGTCGTCAAGAAAGGCATATAAAGCAGGTACTCGGTGACATAAAGACCGGGCACGAGTTGCAGCAGGTAAACCGCGATGTTCAATCCGAGTATCACCGCGGTTGCGCGCGGGAGCCCGCCGCTGGTGCGCTTTACGCGCGGGGTGACAACCCGCACACCGGCATCCTCTGGGCAAAGAAAGCCCACCGCGCCAGGAGTCTGGCAATCGGGGCAAATGAATCGCTCGCAGCGTTGGCAGCGAACGTATGCCTCGCGGTCAGGATGCCGGTAGCAGGTCATCTAGGTTTTGACGCTGTTTAGGCGGCTGGTTCGATGGTGATCGACTCGATGATGACATCGTCGAACGGACGGTCACGACCATCGGTGTCGACGCCGGCGATCTTGTCGACGACCTTCTTGCTGACCTCGTCGGCAACCTCACCAAAGACGGTGTGCTTGCCCCAGAGCCAGGTGGTTGGAGCCACGGTGATGAAGAACTGCGAACCGTTGGTGCCAGGGCCGGCGTTTGCCATGGCCAACTTGTATGGGTCGTTGAAGGTGAGCTCTGCGTGTGGCTCGTCGCCGAACTGGTAGCCAGGGCCGCCCATTCCGGTGCCGGTTGGGTCTCCACCCTGGATCATGAAGCCAGGGATGATGCGGTGAAAGATGACGCCGTTGTAGAGCGGGGTGCCGGTCTTGGTTGCGCCGGTGCGAGGGTCTTTCCACTCGATCTCACCGGTGGCCAGGCCCTCGAAGTTCTTGACGGTCTTGGGTGCGTGGTCGCCGAAAAGGTTGATCTTGATGGCGCCGTGGTTGGTGTGCAGCGTAGCTACTGAAGTGTGTAGGGTCATGCATACATTCTCGCATGGCACACTAGAGCAGTGGTTTCGGGTTCGCTAACAAGGAACATCGGCGAGATGCTGGTGTCGGCCGAGCACGGGCGAATCACCCAGATTGACGCAGACAAGGTCTCGCGCGGGGCTTACTTCACCACGGATGACGCCTGGCTCAACGAGCCGGTCGAGGGCTTCTTGCGAGCGGCGCTGGCGGCCAAGGGTGGCCGGGTGCTCGACCCGTTTGCCGGCGATGGCCACCTGCTCGAACTCGTGCAGTCTCGGCTCGGCGCATCCACTGCGGGGCTCGACATTGCCGGTGGCCGCTGGCCGACAAACGACTCGCTGCTGAGTCTGCCCGTCGAGGCCCGCGATGCCGTGATCGTCACCAACCCGCCGTATCTCGCGAACCATTCGGCATCGCGCAAGGGCGTGGCCAGCCTCGCCGCCGAGTACTTTGCCGCGAGCGCTCAAGATAACCTCTACAAGATCGCCCTCGACCGCTGCCTCGATGCCAGCGACTACGTGGTTGCGGTGATACCCGAGACTTTCTTGCTATCCGGCTACCCTGCCGAGCGCCTGGTGCTCGCGAGCGTGATCGAGTCGCCGCTTTTCGCAGACACGGATGCGCCCGCGCTGGTTGCCTGTTTCGGCCCAGCCAGTGAACCCGCGGCCCAGAACATTCTGCTTGGCAGCGAGCCGATTGCCACCCTTCCCGAACTGCAGCGGATGCGCGCGGCTAACGCCGAGCGCCCGGGACGTGACGCCATCCACTTCAACGTGCCAGATGGTCGCATCGGGCTTCGCGCGGTCGATGCCGCCGACGCCGAGACGCCGATCAGGTTTTATTTAGCGGCCGACTTCGACTACCCCGCCAGCAAGGTGCGCCACTCGAGCCGCCTGATGACCTACCTCGAGGTGCCCCACCTCGAACCCGCCAAACTCGGCCGCCTCGTCTCGGCAGCCAACGACATTCTCGACGGCATCCGCGCGGCCTCCGGCGACCTCGTGCTCGCCCCGTTTAAGGGCAACGACAAGACAGGCAGGCGTCGCAGGCGGCTCGACTACGCACTCGCCCGCAAGATTCTCGAGCTCGCGCTGGCCTCGGTTAGTAAACTTTAGGCATCCCCTTGGTTAGGACAACCAACTAAGTGCACATCCTGATTTTTCT
>JBEGJS010000160.1:0-5115 GCA_041184485.1 Actinomycetota bacterium
TGATCGCCGTGCTGTGGAGCACCAAGAAGCTCGGTGCGGTCTTCGCGTTCTGGGCCATCTACGTTCTGACCCGCCCACTCGGCGCATCGCTCGGCGACATGCTCTCGCTGCCTAAGCCGGATGGCTTCGGGTTCGGCCCAGAGAACATCACGTGGATTGCCCTCGCGGTGGCCGCCATCCTGGTTGCGTACCTCACGATCAGCAAGATCGACGTGATCAAGGTCGGCGACTCGGGCGAATCGCTTGAGGCAAAGTAGCCCCCGCGAGCGCTCGGTAGAATTGCCCCAATGAAAATCTTGGTTTTGGGGCAGGGCGCGCGCGAGCACGCCATCGTAAACTCGCTGGTGCGCACGGGCACGCCGGCCGCGAGCATAGTTGTGGCGCCGGGCAACGCCGGCATCGCCCAAGACGTGCACTGCGAACCTCAGCTCAACCCGAATGATCCGATCGCAGTCGTGCGGTTCGCCACCGAGCACGCCTTTGACCTCGCAATCATCGGCCCCGAGGCTCCGCTGGTTGCCGGCGTTTCCGACGCACTTCGCGCGGCCGGCATCCCAGTGTTTGGCCCGTCGCAGCAGGCCGCCCAGCTCGAGGGCTCGAAGTCTTTTGCCAAGGAGGTCATGGCCGCCGCGGGCGTGCCGACCGGAATGGCACGCGAATGCACCACGATCGAACAGGTCGCCGACGCCATCGACGAGTTCGGCGCGCCCTACGTGGTCAAGGCAGACGGCCTGGCAGCGGGCAAGGGCGTTATCGTCACCAGCGACCGCGATGCCGCCCTCGCTCACGCCGAAAAGTTCATCTCGATGGGCGTTCTGGTCGAGGAGTTTCTCGCCGGCCCCGAGGTCAGCCTCTTCTTCTTGAGCGACGGCAAGACCGTGCTGCCACTCAGCCCAGCCCAAGACTTCAAGCGAGCCTTCGACAATGACGAGGGTCCAAACACCGGTGGCATGGGTGCCTATTCGCCACTGCCATGGCTCCCCGAGACCTTCGTTGACGAGGTCGAAGAAACCATCGCCCTGCCGACCATCAACGAACTCGCCCGCCTAGGCGCCCCGTTCGTCGGCCTGCTCTACTGCGGCCTGATCGTCACCGAGCGCGGAATCCGCGTGATCGAGTTCAACGCCCGCTTCGGCGACCCAGAGACCCAGGTCGTGCTGCGCCGCCTGCTCAGCCCGCTCGAGAACCTCCTGCACAAAGCCGCAATCGGCAACCTCATCGAGGCGCCGACCCCGCAGTTCAGCAAGGATGCCGCAATCACGGTGGTGCTCGCGAGCGAGGGTTACCCAGAGACCTCCGCGCCGAACCGCCGCATCCACGGCCTTAAGAAGGCAACCGAGGATGCCCACATCGAGATCTGCCACGCCGCAACGGCAACCGCCGCTTCGGTGAACTTCGAAGACGAGAACCCCGACGCACTGGTTGCAACCGGCGGCCGCGTGCTCAGCGTTGTATCGATGGCCAAGGATTTTCAGTCGGCCCGTGAGCACGCTTACGAAGCCATGAAAAAGATTGAACTCAAGGGTTCGCACTACCGCAACGACATTGCGCTCAAGGTTGCAAAGGCTGAAAACGCCTAATGGCCGCGGGATTCGAAAGCGACGCCGTTTACATTCCGGGCTGGAAGCACGTTTACAGCGGCAAGGTTCGTGACCTCTACGAGAGCGAAGACCCAGAGCGCACACACCTGATTCTCATGGTCGCCAGCGACCGAGTCAGCGCGTTCGACCACGTGCTCGACCCCGCCATCCCAGGCAAGGGTGCCGCGCTAACCACGCTGACCAACTGGTGGTTCGACCGCCTCGACGTGCCAAACCAGGTCTCGCACGAGGTCGAGGTTCCAGCCGAGGTTCGCGGCCGTGCAACTGTTGCAAAGAAACTGCAAATGTTTCCGATCGAGTGCGTGGTTCGCGGTTACATCAGCGGCTCTGGCTGGAAGGAATACGAGGCAGAAGGCACCGTCTGCGGCATTCCACTGCCGGCCGGCCTCACATTCGGATCCAAGCTTCCTGAGCCAATCTTTACCCCCGCATACAAGGCCGAATACGGCGACCACGACGAGAACATCACCTTTGATCGAGTCGTCGACCTGATCGGTTTCGCGCAGGCAAGCCAGTTGCGCGACATAAGCATCAAGATCTTCAAGCGCGCGAGCGAACTAGCCGAGCAGGCTGGCCTGATTCTCGCCGACACCAAGTTTGAGTTCGGCATCGACCCCAGCAACGACGTCACAACGCTCGGCGACGAGGTTCTCACCCCCGATTCGAGCCGTTTCTGGTCTAAGGCGGCCTGGGAGCGCGGCGAGCGCAAGGAGTCGTTCGACAAGCAGATCGTTCGCAACTGGCTGCTCGAAAACTGGGATGCCGCCGACGACGCTACCCCGCCAGCTCTGCCCGCATCCGTGGTCGAACAAACAGCGGCCAAGTACGCCGAGCTGGTCGAGCGGCTGACCACGCAGGTTGCCTAGTTTCTAACCGAGGGAGGCCAAAAATGATCAAACGCGCACTTTTGCTCTTGGTGGTTTTGGGCGCTATCTTCTTTGGCGGCAGCTACTTCTGGTTCAACTTCATGGCCGATAACGTGGTGGCTCAGGCGCAGACCGACAATGCCACCAGCATGCAGACTTCTTGGGCCGAAACCGGCGGGCTCGACGCGCAGTCGGGGGTTCCGCAACTCGGTTTCACCCCCGACGCAAACGCCCCATTCGCCGTTCTTCGGGTTCCTGCATTCGGCGCAGACTATAAGCGGCCCATCGCCGAGGGCATCTCGGCAAGCGACGTTCTGGTCAACTATGGAATCGGCCACATCAAGTCGACTCCGCTGCCTGGATTCCCCGGCAATATGGCGCTAACCGGCTTTCGCGACCACGACGGTTCGAGCCTCGGCAAAATCGCAAATCTCAAGGTCGGCGACCACATTTTTGTTGAGACGCTATGGGGCTGGTACGAGTATTCGGTCAACCACGCCCGTCGTGTTGCCAGCGACGAAACCAGCTTTTTGAACCCCGTTCCCTTTTCGAAGAAATCCGCGGATGGCTTCTACCTGACGCTCCTCGTTGCGGGCGAGCGCAAGTCTGCGGCCGATCGGTTCGTCGCAACCGCCAAGTATGAAAAGTTCTTCACTCGCGCCGACGGCGAACCTACCGAGCTCAAGTAGCGCAGAAACCCAAGCGGTTAGCTAACTCAGCTTCGAACGACGCAGCATCACCCAGCCACCGGCAAGGGCGGCAAGCCCAAAGGCAAGCAGACCGAAGTTCCAAGGTGAGCCACCCGTGTAGGCGAGATCCTTGTATTTCACACTGATATCGCGCTGCTGGCTTGCAGAGCCGGCGGTGTCATAGGCCGCGGCGGCGAGCGTGAACTCACCAGTCAAGGCTTGCTTGCCAGACATGAGAACCCGATAGTCGCCGGCAGGAACATTCTTGAGCAGGTATGAACCGTTGCCAACCGTTGGCGCTGTGAACAGCACATCGTCGTCGGTGCCGTTGATGCCATCTAGGCCCACCCACGAAACGACAACGGGCTCGGTCAGGGGATTGCCCTCAGGGTCATTAAAGTCGGCGGCCATAAAGCTGTTGCCAACCACGGCGAACCAGGTTGCGGCAGGCGAGCCGGCAACAACTTCGATGCGCACAACGGCATCCTCGACGCCCTCGCTGTCTTCGCTAACCCTCAGTTGCCATGGCAGCGTGAGGCTAACCGAGTGAACGCCAGGTGCAACCGAACCAAAGTCATACTCGCCGTTCGAGCCCGTCTTCAGAACCTGCTCGTTGTCGAGCGCAACCGTTGCCCCGGCGAGGCCCGGCTCGCTGTCTTGTTGAACGTGGTCGTCATTTAGGTCGAACCAGACCACGCCGGTCACGTGATCTGCTACCGGGGCTGGATTTGCCGGCCCACCCTTGTTGATTGTGATGATGTCTGGCAGCCCAAAGTGGGCGATTTTGAGCGAGTTCGACTTGACGATTGCCTGCGGCCCGCAGCACGAGCCATCATCCTTGGTGACCGCAAACGGAGCCAGCGAGATGCCGACTTCGCCGTCGTGGCAGCTCGACATCCACACGCTCATCGAACGCTTGTCTTCGGCTAGTTTCGTGCCGCCCAGTTCGCACTTGGCGTCGCCCCAAACCTGCACGGCGTCTGCGAGCACGACTTCACCGATTGGCATGTCGAAGTCGATTCTGAACTGATCGCCAACCGAAAGTTCGGCTTCATCGCTCGAGACGATGGTTGCGGCCGGCATGTTTATCTTTGGCACATCAAGAATCAGCACCTTGTTCGAATAGACGTCCATGGATGGGCCGGTGCCATTAGCGCCCTGCAGCGAGTTGGCCTTGAGAGTGACAGAAACCGTGCCCAAGCCACACTGCGAAACGTCTAGGTTCGCCGACTGCGAGTTTGGAGAGAGTTCAACCGAGCTGGGCTGGCAGAGAGCTGTGCCCACCACTTCAAAGTCGTCGAGGGTTAGGTCGCTCACGGCCTGGTCAAAGCGCATTCTAAAAGACTGGGAGTGGGCAAACGAAGGCGAAATCGCCGGTTCGAAGAGCGCCTGAGGCGAGGCATCCACGGCATTGGCGGGGCTAATCACGCCAACACCAAACAAGGATGCGCCAACCGCTAGCAAGCCCGTTAAAGTCGCGCTAGCGACTCGCGCAATTTTTGTTATTCGCATCTTCGGCACCTCAGTCTTGGCCGCCTTTGGCCACTGAATCTCAGCCTAGACCCAAAGGCTTTGCTGTGAGAATCTCCTTTAGCAACATGTGCACATCATTTAGCCCTAGCGTGAACCCATGAACAAGTTTTTGGCCGCTGGCGGCATCCTGGTTTCGATCGCTCTCGCCAACACGGGCAGCCTCGCCGGCCCCGCGACCGCCGCAACCGTCGGCCTGAATGTGCCGCAACTCGGCACCGCCAAGACCTACGCGATTCTCGCCGAGACCCTGATCGAAAACATTGGCTACACAGACACCGCCAGCACCACCGGCGGCAACGACCTCGGCATCAGCACAAGCACCAGACTAATCGGCTGGGATGACCGCAATATCGTCGGCCGCTTTGCCTTCAACAACGACGTCGCTCGCACCGCCCAGGCCGACCTGACCAAGGCATACGTCAAGGC
>JBEGJS010000161.1:0-6234 GCA_041184485.1 Actinomycetota bacterium
AGGCGCTCCCACGGGTCTTCGCCCAAGAAGCGAAGCGCTACGTCGTAGGTTGCTCCACCCCAGGCCTCGACCGAGAGCAACTGAGGGGTGAGGCGCGCAACGTAAGGCGCGGCGGTGACCAGGTCGCGGCCTCGCACGCGAGTTGCCAGCAGCGACTGGTGGGCGTCACGAAAGGTAGTCTCGGTGACCGCGACCGCGGTCTGTTCGCGAAGCGCCTTGGCAAAGCCCTGCGGGCCAAGCTCGAGCAGGCGCTGTCGCGAACCCGCCGGTGCCGGCGCAATGACGTTAATCTTTGGCAGCTTGACACCAGGCGTGAAGTGCCCAGCGCGTGGGCCGTAAGGCTGGTTCACCGTGACGTCGGCGAGCCACTGCATGATTTTGGTGCCACGGTCTTTAGACGACTTGGCGGCGAACAGCTCTGGGCGCTCATCGATGAACGCGGTCGAGAGGTCTCCCGCGGCAAAGGTCGGGTCATCCATGACGGCCTGCAAGAACGCGATGTTGGTGGCAACACCACGGATGCGGAACTCGGCGAGCGCGCGTCGGGCACGCATCACGGCGGTGTCGAAGGTCTTTCCCTTGGCAATGAGCTTCACGAGCAACGAGTCGAAGTGCGGGCTGACCTCAGAGCCAGCCGAGATGGTTCCGCCGTCGAGGCGAATGCCGGCGCCGCCAGGCGAACGGTAGGTCGTGATCTTGCCGGTGTCTGGGCGGAACCCAGCGGCCGGATCTTCGGTGGTGATGCGGCACTGCATCGCAAAGCCGTGCATCTCGATGGTGTCTTGGGTCAGCCCGAGCTCTGGCAGGGTCTCGCCCGATGCGATGCGCATCTGGCTCTGCACGAGGTCGATGTCGGTGATCTCTTCAGAGACGGTGTGCTCGACCTGGATTCGTGGGTTCATCTCGATGAAAACGTGCTTGCCGGCGTTAGGGCCGACAGTGTCGATCAAGAACTCGACGGTTCCCGCGTTCGAGTAGCCGATGGTCTTGGCGAAGGCGACTGCGTCGCGATAAAGCAGCTGGCGCAGCGACTCGTCGAGCAGCGGGGCCGGCGCGATCTCGACGACCTTCTGGTTGCGGCGCTGAACCGAGCAGTCGCGCTCAAACAGGTGCACGACGTTGCCGGCGCCATCCGCGAGAATCTGAACCTCGATGTGGCGTGGGCGAAGCACTGCCTGCTCCAAGAACACGCGGGGGTCGCCGAAGGCTGCGTCTGCCTCGCGAGAAGCCTCGGCGAGCGCTCCGGGCAGGTCTTTGGCCTCGGCAACGCGACGCATTCCGCGACCGCCACCGCCCGCCACTGCCTTGACGAAGAGCGGGAATCCGATCTCGGCGCCCTTGGCGACCAAGGAGTCGAGGTCCGCCGAAGACTCAGAAGACTTCAGAACTGGCACACCGGCGGCGAGCGCTGCCTGAATCGCGTTGACCTTGTTGCCGGCCAATTCGAGGATGTCGGCCTTAGGGCCAATGAAGGTGATCCCGTTTTCGGCTGCTGCGCGGGCTAGCTCTGGGTTCTCCGAGAGAAATCCGTAGCCCGGATAAATCGCGTCTGCGCCTGATTCCTTGGCGACTCGGATGATTTCATCGACGTCGAGGTAGGCGCGCACTGGGTGCCCGATTGTGCCGATCTGATAAGACTCGTCTGCCTTGAGTCGGTGCGAGGAGTTTCTGTCTTCGTATGGGAAGACGGCGACCGTGGCCGCGCCGAGTTCGTAGGCCGCACGAAAAGCGCGGATGGCGATTTCGCCTCGGTTGGCAACCAGGATCTTTTTAAACATTCGATTCCTCGGGCGTGGGTTTCAATGGTCTGCCCCACTACTCGGTAGCCTTATGGCGTGCATGTGCTTAGCGTCAGCTCCCTCAAGGGGGGCGTTGGTAAAACAACAATCACGCTTGGGCTTGCCTCTGCCGCTCAGAATCGGCGGCTTCGAACCCTTGTAGTCGACCTAGACCCGCAATGTGACACGAGTTGTGGTCTTGGCGCAATTGGGGAGTTTGAGACAACGGTCGCCGATGTTCTCAAGTCACCCCGGCACAGCGTTGTGCTTGACTCCATCGTACCCGCAAGTTGGTCGAAAATTCAGCCCGGAATCCTTGACGTGCTGGTCGGAAGCCCAAATGCCATGCGGTTTGACTCCCCCAAGCCGGGCAATGGGCAACTTCGAAAACTAAAGCGCGCCTTGGATGACCTTCGGGACTCCTACGACCTCGTTCTGATCGATACTCCGCCTTCGCTCAACGCCCTGACGAGAACCGCCTGGACCGCCAGCGACGGGGTTATCTTGGTCACCGAACCGGGGCTGTTCTCGATCGTTGCCGTTCAGCGCGCGCTGGCCGCCGCCGACGAGGTAATCGACACCGTGAACCCAGCGCTCGAGGTGGTCGGCATCCAGGTTAACCGCGCGAAGCCGCAGCTGCCCGAGCAGGAGTTTCGCCTAGCCGAAATCGACGAACTGTTTGGCGACAAGGTCATGAAGCCTGCCATCGAGGAGCGCGCAGTCTTGAGCCAGGCCGAGGGCGCTGCCAAGCCGATCAGCAGCTGGGGCGGTGAGGCTGCGGCCGAGCTTTCGCAGCAGTTCACCGACATCTTGCAGCGCAGCATCGCCGCCATCGATTCGGCTCGCAACGCCTCGGCCGGTAACGCAAAAGGCGGCCGCTTGGGCCGCCGTTCACGCAAATCTAAAGACTAACCAGCGCGCTTCTTGCGTCGGGCTGCAAGCTCATCCACGTCGTCAACCGGCTGTTCGCCGAGCTCGAGCAGGGTCGCCTCAACCTCGCGAAGCACGCGACCAACGGCGATGCCGAAGACTCCCTGGCCACGACCGACTAGGTCGATGACTTCGTCTTCGGTGGTGCAAAGGTAAACGCGGGCGCCGTCAGACATGAGCGTGGTGCGGGCCAGGTCGTTGATTCCCGACTGGCGAAGTTGGTCGACTGCGGTGCGAATCTGCTGCAACGAAACTCCGGTGTCGAGCAGGCGCTTGATCAGTTTCAAAACCAGGATGTCGCGAAACGCGTAGAGACGCTGCGAACCTGAACCGGTGGCGGCGCGAACCGAAGGCTCAACCAGACCGGTGCGAGCCCAGTAGTCCAACTGGCGATACGAGATGCCGGCGGCTGCAGCGGCGCTCTGTCCGCGGTATCCGGTGTGAAGGTCGGCCGACGGCAATCCATCGGTAAACAGCATGTCGGCGGCGTAGTCGCCTTGCTCTGGCTGTTGTGGCTCTGTCATAGCGCCTCCCTTCAGGTTCAACTTTAGGTTTAATTTTCTGTTGCACTGCCGCTAAACGTACGTTAATCGCGGCGTGTCGCGAAAACTAGGCGTCGATTTCGCCCAAGAGCGAGCGCATGAGCTCAGCGCGAATGAGGCTGAACTGGTTGTCGATCTCTAGTGCGTAGTGCGCGGCACGCGAGCGGCTGCCGGTGTCGTTCTTGCGAAGCACGGGCGCAACAACGCCCTGAATGATTGCGGCATCCCTGTCGACTGCGAGCTTGATGCCGCGCAGGTGGCGAGGTGTAAGGCCAAAACGGCTCAGGTGCACGAGCGATCGCGCGATGGCGACATCCGAGGGGCTGAACGGCTGGGCGCTGATCAGGCCGGCCTCCTGCGCGAGCTCGATGAGTTCGTCGGTGATGGCGGTCTCGTCAACCAGTTGCTCGCGGCTGAACTTCATTGGCACCACGCGAATCGAGGTGGTGTTGAGCGGCTCGCTGCCAGGCAGCTGCGGCTGACGCCCCTCGTCGAGGTCGGTTAAGAAATCACGGATGACCTTGAGCGGCAGGTACTTGTCGCGCTGCAGTTCGAGGATGATCTTCAGGCGCTCTACGTCTTGGTCGGTGAACTTGCGGTAGCCCGAGGCCGTGCGCTGCGGAGTGACAAGACCCTGCTCCTCCAAGAAGCGCAGCTTCGAAGGCGATAGGTCAGGGAACTCCGGGTTAAGCAGGCTCAAGACCTTGCCGATGGTGAAAAGTTTGACCGAACGCGCACCGAAGCGGTTCGAGTGGTCGGGTTGGCTCGCCTGACTCATCGTTTAGGCGTCCTTGCTCGACTTGTAGAAGGTCATGCGAAACTTGCCGACCTGAACCTCGGCACCGTTCTCGAGCACTGCCGAGTCGACGCGCACGCCCTGGTAGTAGCTGCCGTTCAGCGAGCCAAGGTCGTTGATCGAGAACTTGGTGCCGGTGCGCACGAACTCCGCGTGGCGACGCGAGACGGTGACGTCATCCAAGAAGATGTCGGCGTTTGGGTGGCGACCAACCGTGGTCACGTCGGAATCCAGCAGAAAGCGCGCACCTTCGTTTGGTCCGCGGCGAACAACCAGGATGCCCGAGCCAGATGGCAGAGCGGCGATTGCGGCCTGCTCTTCGGTGTCTAAACCGGAGGTTGCCTTAGCTAGAAAATCGGAGTTAAAGCGCTGGGTGGACTCAACGTCACCGTGGCCGTTGGCCGCGTTGTCATTTGAGAAACCCATGTTCATAACTCCTTTGAAGCCCTAGCCTATCCGTTTTTGAGACGGCTATTTTTGACGACCGAAATCGTTTGCAAAATGTAAATTCCGCCTGCCCACCAATAGAGCCCGACACCCCAAAAAGCGAATGCCCAGGCAATGGGCGTGATGACAAAACTAGCACCTTGCCAAACGTGCGCCAAGAGCAGAAGCGGAAAAGCGTAAAGAAGCGCAAAGGTGCCCGCCTTGCCTAGGTAATGCACGGGCAGCGGGCCATAGCCGGCCGAGGCAAGCACCGGATAAAAGACCAGCAACATCACGTCGCGAGCCACGATCAGCAGCGTGAGCCACAGTGGAACGTGACCCGAAACGGTTAGGCCAATTAGCGTGCAAAGGATGTAGAGGCGGTCGGCGGCCGGGTCGAGCAGCTGCCCCAGACGCGTCACCTGGTTGAACTTGCGCGCGAAGTATCCATCCAAGAAATCGGTCAGGCCGGCGGCGGCAAGGATGATCAGCGCGGCGCCCTCTTGCTGATTGAGCAGCAGCCACAGAAAGACGGGAACCGCGAGCAAGCGCAAGGCACTCAGGATATTGGGAACGGTGAGCAACTGCTGCCAAAGGCTGCGTTCTTCACTCATAATCGTCCTCGGTTCGAGTTGAGCCGCCTAGGCGACCTTTGTCGGGCTAGCGGGATTTGAACCCACGACCCCTTGACCCCCAGTCAAGTGCGCTACCAAGCTGCGCTATAGCCCGTGTTGTTGCTTCCCTAGTTTAGCCAAGCCCGAGGGTGTCGAGGCTCGCCTTAACGGCCGCGGCCGACGCCGTGAACTTGAACTCTTCATCGGCAGACATTGGCACCTCGATGACTCGTTCGATGCCGCTCGCTCCCACGACGGTAGGCACCGAGAGAGCGACTCCGCTAACCCCGTGATAGTTGGCCAATACCGAACTGACCGGCAGAACGGCCTTCTCATCGTTGAGAATTGCCTCGACGATTCTCGCGGCGGAGAGTCCGATGGCATAGTTGGTGGCACCCTTGCCTGCGATGACCTGGTAGGCCGCATTTTTAACATCCGAGGCGATCTGATCGAGCTCGGCCTGGGTAAGCGGCGGATGGTCGATAGGAACCCAGTCGGCCAGAGGCACCGGCCCGATGCGGGTCTGCGACCAGAGCGGAAACTCACTGTCGCCGTGCTCGCCGACAATCATCGCGTGCACGCTCGAGATGGCCACACCGACTCGTTCGGCCAACTTCCAGCGCAGGCGCGAGCTATCGAGCACTGTGCCGCTGCTGAACACGCGCTCTGGCGACAGGCCGCTGAACTTCTGCGCGGCAACCGCGAGCACGTCGCAAGGGTTAGTCACCAAGACAAAGATGGCGTTTGGCGCGAGCGCCACCAACTCGGGCATGAGTTCGCGAAGAATTTCGACGTTGGTTGCCGCTAGGTCGAGGCGGCTCTGACCAGGCTGTTGCTTAGCTCCTGCGGTCACCACGACGACATTCGCATCGCGAACAACCTCGATGTCGCTGCCGCCATAAATGCGGCTGCTGCCGGTGAACTGGGTGCCGTGCGCGAGATCGAGCACCTCGGCATCGACCTTGGCGGTATTGGTGTCGTAGAGCGCGATTTCGCGTGCGGATCGGCGAATCAGCGTGGCATAGGAAAGTGAAGTGCCAACGGCACCAGCACCGATGATTGCAAGTTTGCTGTGTTCATGGCTAGCCATGGCTTCAGGCTAGCAACAAGTTACTTGGTGCGCTTGCGCTTCTCGCGCACGCGCATGC
>JBEGJS010000162.1:0-2592 GCA_041184485.1 Actinomycetota bacterium
ACCTCTGGCTGGTAACCGGCCTCGGTCAGGGTCTCGAAACCATACTGGATGAGCTGCGAAGCGCCACCACAGAGAACAGCCTGCTCACCGAACAGGTCGGTCTCGGTCTCTTCGGTGAAGGTGGTCTTGATGGTGCCGGCGCGGGTTCCACCGATTGCCTTTGAGTACGAAAGCGCAAGGTCGAATGCGGTGCCGGTAGCGTCCTGCTCGATTGCGATCAGGTTTGGAACACCCTTGCCCGAGATGTACTCGCGGCGAACCAGGTGGCCTGGGCCCTTAGGTGCAACCAAGAAAACGTCGACGTCTGCTGGCGGCTTGATGTAGCCGTAGCGAACCGAGAAGCCGTGACCGAAGACGAGTGCCTTGCCGGCGCTCAGGTGTGGCTCGATGTCGGCAGCGTAAAGGTGACGTTGAGCTGGGTCTGGGGTGAGGATCATGATGACGTCTGCCCAAGCAGCAGCCTCGCCAGGGGTCAGAACCTTGAGGCCCTGCTCTTCTGCCGCTGCCTTGCTCTTCGAACCTGGCTGCAGGCCAACGACAACGTCGACGCCCGAGTCCTTGAGGTTCAGCGAGTGCGCGTGACCCTGCGAGCCATAACCGATTACGGCTACCTTCTTGCTCTGAATCAGGGCTAGGTCTGCATCCTTGTCATAAAAGATTTCAGCCACTTTGTGTTTCTCCTTGTGTTGGGGTTTTGTGAAGCTCGATTTGTTGAAAACCTGGGTGGTGCCCTATTTGATTACCTTCTCGGTCATCGACTTAGAGCCGCGAGCCATGGCCAAAACGCCTGACTGCACCAGCTCTTTGATGCCGAATGGTTCGAGAACTTTGATGAACGCGGCGCACTTTGAGGTGTCACCGGTCACTTCGATAATCAGCGCATCGCTCACAACGTCGATAACGCGTGCACGGAACAAGGTTACCGCTTCTAGCACCTGAGAGCGAGTAGCGGCGTCGGTCTTGACCTTGATGAGCATGTGGTCGCGCTGCACCGAGTCTGGCTCGAGCTCGACGATCTTGATCACGTTGATGAGCTTGTTGAGTTGCTTGGTGACCTGCTCGAGCGGGGCACCCTCGACGTTGACCACGACGGTGATGCGCGATAGGCCCTCAATCTCGCTAACGCCAACGGCGAGCGATTCGATGTTGAAGCCGCGGCGAGCAAACAGGCCGGCAACGCGAGTCAGCAGACCGGGGCGGTCTTCGACCAGCAGAGAGAGAACATGCTGTGACATCTTTACTCCTCACCATCCCAGATTGGGGCGGCATCGCGTGCGTACTGCACGGCATCGTTAGAGACTCCGGCCGGCACCATCGGCCAAACCATCGCGTCGCGGCCGACGATGAAGTCGATCACCACTGGGCGGTCGTTGGTTTCGATTGCGAGCTTGATGGCCGCGTCGATCTCATCCTCTTTTTCAACACGGATGCCGAGGCAGCCGTAAGCGTCGGCAAGCTTGACGAAGTCGGGAACCATGATGGTGTCGGTTCCGGTGTGCAGATCGGTGTTCGAGTAGCGCTCGTTGTAGAACAGGGTCTGCCACTGGCGAACCATGCCTAGCGAAGAGTTGTTGATGATGGCGACCTTGATCGGGATGTTGTTGATCATGCAGGTGGCCAACTCTTGGTTGGTCATCTGGAAGCATCCGTCGCCGTCGATTGCCCAGACCAGGCGATCTGGCTGGCCGACCTTGGCGCCCATGGCCGCTGGAACCGAGTAGCCCATGGTGCCGGCGCCGCCCGAGTTGAGCCACGAGTTTGGGCGCTCGTACTTGATGAACTGAGCCGACCACATCTGGTGCTGGCCAACGCCCGCGGCAAAGACGGCCTCTGGGCCGCTCAGTTCGCCGATGCGCTTGATGACGTGCTGCGGCGAAAGCTTGCCGTCGGTTGGCTCGGTGAAGCCAAGCGGGTAGCGCTCGCGAAGGCCGTTCAAGAACGACCACCACTCGGAATAGTCTGGCTTCTTGCCCTTGAGCTCCTTGCCCAGCAGGTCATTGAGCTCGGTCAAGACCTCCTTGGCATCGCCAACGATTGGCACCTCGGCGAATCGAATCTTGCCGATCTCGGCAGGGTCGATATCAACGTGGATGACCTTGGCGTTCGGAGCGAACGACTTGACGTGGCCGGTGACTCGGTCGTCGAAGCGCGCGCCGAGGGCAACGATGAGGTCGCTCTTCTGAAGCGCGGTGACCGCTGGCACGGTGCCGTGCATGCCCGGCATACCCAGGTGCGCCGGGTGCGAGTCAGGAAACGCGCCACGAGCCATCAGGGTGGTGGTGACCGGGGCGCCGATCAGGTCGGCTAGCTCGAGCAGTTCGCGGTGTGCGCCTGAGCGAACTATTCCGCCACCCACATAGAGGATTGGCTTCTTCGACTCCTGAAGCAGCGCGGCCGCTGCCTGAATCTGCTTGCCGTGCGGCTTGGTGACCGGCTTGTAGCCAGGCAGGTCAACCTTTGGCGGCCAGATGAACTCGGTCCTCTCGTTCTGGGCATCCTTGGCGATGTCAACGAGCACTGGGCCAGGGCGGCCAGTGGTAGCGATCAAGATCGCCGATGCGATGACCTCTGGAATGTCGGCGGCCTTGGTCA
>JBEGJS010000163.1:0-9188 GCA_041184485.1 Actinomycetota bacterium
GTCTGCAAGAAGGATGTGTCTTGGTATTCGTCGAGCAAGACAAATCGGTACTGGTCTTGTTGTTGCTTCTTGAAGGCCTCGTTCTCGCGAACAGCCTGCTCGGCCAGGGCGACCTGGTCGGCGTAATCGACGAGGTTGCGGGCCTTCTTTTCTGCCTGGAGCCGCTCGGCAAGGCGCGCATAAACTCGGGTCTTCGCAAAGTTTGCGAAGGCGTCTCGCATCGGCGCGTAGTGCTGCCCAGCTCGCCCCTCGAGGCTAGAAAGCCGTTCTTCTACGGCGTCGAGGTATGCAATAACTTGAGTGGCCTTCAGCATGTTGTCGCTCATGCTCTGAGACATTTTCAGGACGCCCTCGACTATCGAATCGAGGCTGACCTCGAGCTCGGCGACGCCGGGATCAATGTCGACCCCATGCTTCACGACTATCTCCCGTGCGAGCTGAAACTGCTGAGATTCCGTAAGTTGCATCGCATCGGACTCGTAGCCCAACTGAAGAGCGCACTCACGAAACAGGTTGTTTGCAAACGAGTTGTAGGTGCTGATGTTTGGTGGGGTGAAGTCTGCCTTAAGACCATCGGGGCAAATGTCGCTTTGCTGCAGCAACGCAATGGCCTCGTTGACACGCTTCGCCAAACTAGCTGCCGCCTTGCGCGTGAAAGTGAGGCCGAGAATCTGCTCGGGCAGGGCGTATTCGTTGGCGATCAACCAAATAACTCGAGCGGCCATGAGCTCGGTCTTGCCAGATCCGGCGCCCGCAACCACTAGTTCAGGCATAGTGCGAGATGCGCACTCGACGGCCTCGACCTGTTGGTCGGTTAGCTCGTAGTTTTTGCCGAGCACCTTGAAAACACGCTGGGCACCGTGCTTGGGTTCACGCTCCATAGCTCACCGCCTTGGCTAGGTGAATGCGGCAACTGCCAAATGAATACTTGTCGTAGCAGTGGGTGCCTATCGATGCATCGAGGCTCAACTCGGGCATCGCCATTCCGAGTCGGGCTGCCTCGATGGACGCATCGATGAAGTCCCGCAGGGTCTCACCAGTGTCGGCGTCGATAACTTCGTCGAGCTTGCCCTGCGGCGTGCCCTCGGGCTTGAACTTGGCGCTATCGTCGCCCACGTCGATGATGAGCGCTCCGTCAAATTCAGGATTCTCTGGGAAACCCGGTTGGTCATCGAAGCCGTGATTCTGAGCGGCTACTTGATAGAGACCGAGCTGAGGATGCTTTGCGACCTGTGGGCCGGTCAGCTTCTTTCGGCTGGTCTTCAGGTCTGCGATGCGCACTCGTCCGTCTGGAAAAATCTCGACTCGGTCGGCGGTACCTCGAAGCTTTACGCCGTTGTATTCGAGGTCAAAGCTCGCCTCGGTCTGCACCAGAAATCCGTCTTCAAACTGCACGTTGGCGAGGTACTGAACAATCTTGTTGAGCATGCGCGCCGCCCTGCGCTTCTCTGCCTGTTCGAGCCACTCCGACTCGAAATCGAGTCGGTGCCACTTTGACTCGATGGTCTGCCACATTGACTCTTCGGTTGCGGCATCCGAGCCAGCCTTCGTGGCCTTTTCGAGAGCCTCATGGATCAACGTGCCCACCCTCGCCGAGAACTCATTCTCGTTGCCCCCGTGCGACTCGATGAACCAGTGCAGAGGGCAATCTAAGAACTTCTCAAGTTGCGATGGCGACACCTGCACCATTTGAGCGGGGTCGGTCAGATCTACCAGCGGCTCCGAAGTCGATGGGGCTCGCAGACCCAGCCAATTCCTCGGATGTGCACCTGGCACGTGATGACTATGCAGTTCGAGCAGGGCCAGGGCTACCGCCTCTTTGCCTTCGAGGACATCCGTGGAGGCGAGCTGTTTGCGAAGTTCGCCAGCCATGCCTCGAAGCGTGAACTGAGGCTTCTGGTAGTTGAGAGTTTCGACACTCTCGAAGAGCAGATTCATAAACTGCGAGAGTTGACTCTCTTCGTTTTCGATGCCCGAAATGAGGACCTTGTCGGTGGCTGCGCCGATGGCCTTGTGCAACATGCGTCGTTCGTCTTCAATCTCTGGATTCACGGCCGACGAAAGCGTCTTGGCCTCATCCTCGTTGGCTTCAAGGGTCACAGACGGATTCAAGAGATAGGCCGCGAGCGACATCGCCAGCAGCAGACTCGACCTTGGCTTGAGGTTGGGCCAGGTGCCCTCTTGCAGGCCAGGCAGCGCAACAATTCGATACCTCCTGCCGATGAGACCGGAGGGTGTGACCAACTCAACCCGGTTGCGAGCGCGCGCATTCAAAGAGAGGGTGTCTTCGGGAACCCCCTGCTCAAGGCTCCGCTCAATGAACTCGGCGCCGTTGGAGTTTGGGTTGCGCTCGACAAATCGGTTGGCCGCCCCGAAAAGCGCCACCACGGCATCGAGGTTGCGGTTTGCCTGCAGAGCCAGTTCGCCATAGCCGCGTGAGGCCACAAACCAGCGATCGCTGGCGTCGGAATTGCTCCACAGGTGCCAGAGCAAATCTTCGACCGTGTGCTTTTTGCTTGCGATGAGTTCTTTGGCGTCGAAGAAGACCTTCAAAAACTCTTCAACCTGGATGCTCTCTGGCGCGTCATAGGTGACCATCGAGCCCCGCGACTTGAACGCATCGACAATGAGGTCATTGCTCGACTTCTCTTCTACCTCGCCGTTTTCAAAAACAGCCCTGCGCAATTGCCGCTTGAAGCGACGCAAGGCGAGGTTATCGAGTCCGCAAAGCGGCGATTGCAAGAGGCGCAGCGCCACCTCGAGAGTTATCTCTTCACCCGAATACAAAATCTGCGCAAGCTCGAGCAGATGCCGCGAACCGAACTCGTCGCGCAGTGGGCTCTGAGCGCCTAAAACTCGAACCGGCACAGACTCGGATGCTAGCGCCAGCGAGAGAAGCTCGAGTTGTTCGCCACTTCGCGCAACCACGGCCATGTCTTGCCATGCGATTCGGTGGTTGAGGTGCAGTTCTCGAAGTCGACGAGCCAGCCAGGCTGCCTCCTGAATTCCAGTCTCAAAGCCGTGCGCCTCGAATCCATATGCTGGCGGTTCGGTCTCGGCCTTAAACTTGCGCAAAATGAGGCGCTTGTCGGCACCCAGTCGCTGCTTCGACTCCGTGATTACCGGAATCTTTGGTGTCACAAGCCCTAGAGCCAAAGAGATCTGATCGTCTCGAAGTCCGGCGGGTGGAGCCAGAATCACTCGCTTCGCTGTGGTCGACTGCAGAGCAGCGACCTGGGCGACGAGGTTGCCAAAGAGGTGCGGGTCTGCAGCCCTGAAGCCAAGTGTGGTCGAGTCTGGATCGGCAAAGACGACGAGGCCCCGGGACTTACCCACCAAAGCCAAAAGCAGGGCCTGGGCAGACGGGGTAAGTTCTTGGGCGTCGTCGACCACGACCAACTTGATGCGCCGCAGTGACGGCGAGGGCGAAAATGTGGCCTCTTCGCTGCTGAGCTGCCCGAGGTATTTGGTTGCCTCGACCATGAGCATCGAGGGGTCATAGCGGTGCGCATTTTCTGCCGAGCCAAGCACCTCGAGGTAGCGCTGGTAGAGCACCGCGGCAGCCTGCCACTCTGGTTTTTTGAACTGCACTCCGAGGGCCGCCAAACGCTCAGGCGACTTATCGTGCTCGAGGCAAACCATAAGCAGGTCTCGCAATTCGGCCCTAAAACCGTTGAGTTGCCGAACCGTCTTATCTATGTGCTTAGGCCAGGGTAGGTCACCAAATGCGCCTTCGCGCATCTCTTCGATGATCGCCGCCAAGATGCGGTCTTGCTCTGCTCCGCTAATCAGTTCTGGCAGTTTGCCGCCGTCGCTAAGCGCCCTTTCGCGAAGAAGCGAAAAAGCAAATGAGCTGATGGTTCTAGCCAATGGCCCCTCGGTTGCGCCCTGAAAGTCAATGGCGAGCTCGTCACGAAGTCGAGTGGCCGCATCGCGACTGGCGGCAAGAATCAACACGGACGAAGGATCGAAACCATCGCCGGCGCTCGTTGCCAACTTTAGAAATAGCGCCTTGACGGCGGTTGTCTTGCCAGACCCCGGGCCACCAATCACGGTTGCCAGCGAATCTAGCTCGAGGGAGGCAGCCTCGCGCTGCCCCTCGGTTAGGACCAATTCAGACGTGCGGACGCCAACGGTTCGCAGTTGGAATTGAGTCTTGGCCATGCGCCCAAGGATACCCAGCGGCCCGACATTTTGTTTCGAGGTGCCCGCGAGCGCTATTGGCAAATCGAATGTGTAGTCTTTTCTCTGAGCAGAAAGGCTCTAAATGGACGTCAGAATCGGCATTCGCGAATCGGCTCGCGAGCTCAACATCGAGAGCGATCAGAGTGCCGCTGTCATCGAAGAGGCAGTGGCAACGGCCGTGGCCTCAGACGGTGGCATCTTGAAACTGACTGACAGCAAGGGTCGCACCTACCTGGTGCCTGCCGCATCTATTTCGTTCGTTGAAATCGGGGTCGAAGAGACTCGCCGGGTTGGGTTCGTGGCCTAATGGAAATCTTGTTTTTGCTCGTTTACGGTGTCGTTCTCGGCCTCGTTGCTCCATACATTTCGCTCAACAGCGAGAACTACGGCATCCTGGTGCCCGGCGCGTTCAGCCTCGTCTGGGGTGGCATCCTCTGGTCGATTCTGACCTGGGTTGGCCTGAGCTCTAACGACGCCTGGATCTGGACCATCGTGATGGTCAGCATGCCTGCCGCTATGTGGTTCGGCTCAAAGCGCCTGCACCACCTGCGTTCAAACTAGGCGGTCAACCCCAGCGCATCCATGCGCATCGTGTGAGTGCCGATTAGTTCGGTTACCAGTGGCTCAAGTTTCGAATAAGCGGCAAGGTTGACATCGCGCTCTTCATCCAGCGAGAGCTTTGCGTCGGCGGCGATGCCCGCCAACTTGCGGTTGTCGAATGCAGCGCGCAACTCGAGCAGCGCGTCACCCATGAGTCGACGACCCCAAACGGCGAGGCGCGAGCCGAGGGTCGGGTCTTCTTCCATTGACTCGAGCAGCACCTTGACCGAGAACTCTTCGAACCCGGGATCTTCTAGGGCCTCGTCTATTTCTTGGCGCAGCGCCGGCTTTAGTCCAACGGCGAGACGTCGATAGAAGTCATCCAGCAGGCCGCCAACCAGGTAAATCTTGAGAATGGCCTCGTACCAGTCGATGCCAGAGGTGTTGCTGTGAAAGGTTTGGATGCGCTCGGAGTACGGGTCCATCGCATCGGTGGGGTCAAAGCCAGCCTCGGCCAGCTTGCGTGAGATGAAGCGAAACTTCTCGAAGGCACGGGCGGCGGCCTCAGATAGCTCGGCTTTGTACTGCGTGTTCGGCGAATACTTGAGTTCGTTGGTCAAAATCTCAAAGTAGCTCAGGTGCAGGTAGCCGAGTTGACCGAGGTACTCGCGAGGCTCGGGGGTGTATGGGCGAAGGTTAACCGCGGATGTGTTTCGGCCTCCAACGCGAGGCTCGCGAGCGGGCACGGCAACCCGATTAGCGGTCTGTCGCAGTTTCTTTAGCCATTCGAACACCCCTCAAGAATACAAGAGCAACGAGGATGCGGAGCCCCGCCCGACGGGCTAAACCGAGCCCCCGACTAAACTTGAACAAAATAGGAGAAAAGCACTTTTGACTTTCAGAGAACTTGGCATTGACCAAGACATTGCAGATGCCCTCGAAACCCGCGGCATCACCCAACCGTTTCCCATCCAAGAGCAGGCGATTCCGCTCGCGCTAACCGGCCAAGACCTTATCGGCCAGGCTAAAACCGGAACCGGCAAGACCCTCGGCTTCGGCCTTCCGCTGATCCAGCGACTCGGCCTCGAGCCAGGTTTCGGCGCTCGCGCGCTCGTGGTTGTGCCGACCCGCGAACTCGCCATCCAGGTTGCAGAAGACCTCGAACTTGCCACCAGCAACCGCAAGACCACCGTTGCCGCGATCTACGGCGGCAAGGCCTATGAGGGTCAGATTGCTCAGATCGAGTCTGGCGCCCAGATCATCGTCGGAACCCCAGGCCGCCTGATCGACCTTTCGAAGCAGAAGAAACTCGACCTCACCAAGATCCAGATCATGGTGCTCGACGAGGCCGACGAGATGCTCGACCTGGGCTTCTTGCCAGACGTTGAGCGACTCTTCAACTACACCCCGGATGAGCGCCAGACGATGCTGTTCTCGGCGACCATGCCTGGTGCCATCGTTTCGCTGGCTCGCAAGTACCAGAACCGACCAGTGCACATCCGCGCAAATGAGCCGGACGAAGGCCATACCAAGGCAGACATTAAGCAGTTCATCTACCGTGCGCACTCGCTCGACAAGGATGAAGTGGTTGGCCGAATTCTGCAGGCCGAGGGCCGTGGCAAGACCGTGATCTTCTGCAAGACCAAGCGTCAGGCCAGCAAGGTTTCTGAGGAGCTCGTCGACCGCGGCTTCAACGCGACCGCGCTGCACGGAGACATGTCGCAGGAGGCCCGCGAGCGCTCGATGGCGGCATTCCGCGCCGGCAAGAAAGACATCCTGGTTGCAACCGAGGTTGCCGCTCGAGGCATCGACGTTGACGACGTGACCCACGTCATCAACTACACGGTTCCCGAGGATGAAAAGAACTACCTGCACCGCACCGGCCGAACCGGTCGCGCTGGCCGCACCGGCATCGCGGTGACCTTCGTTGACTGGGAAGACCTGACTCGTTGGAAGCACATCAACGAGGCGCTTCAGCTCGGCGTTGCCGACCCTGTCGAGACCTATTCGTCGTCGAAGCACCTCTTTGAGGATTTGCAGATTGCCGCCGGAACCAAGGGGCGGCTCAAGCCACCGAGCCCTAAGCGCGACGAGCCAAGCGGTTCGCGCCAGGGCGGCGGCCGCAGCGGCGGAGGTCGTGACTCTGGTTCGCGCTCAGGCAGCTCACGCGATGGCGCCGCCCGTTCGGGCGACCGCAACCGCTCGGCTGCGGCACCGCGAGAAGGCGGCCACGCCCAGCCTCAGCACGGTGATCACGAGCACAAGCGTCCGGCTGCCAACCGCAATCGCCGCCGCACTCGCGGTGGCTCGTCGCAGGGCTCTGGCCCAGCCTCAAGCTAGCCGCTAAAGAACAGCTGACGCGCCTCTGCCCTGCTCGAGAATCCGCTCGAGCATCGCGGGGGCCGTTGTTCTTTCTCCGAGTCGATTCTTCTTGCCGTGCATGCCGTGGTAGTCGCTCGAACCGGTGACAATCAGGTCAAACTCTCCCGCTAGGTCGAGCAGCCACAGTCGGGCTTCCTCATGCACCTCTGGGTGATCGGCCTCGAATCCCGCGAGACCGGCCTCGATCATTTCGACAAAGTGCTCTCGAGGAAACTCCTCTTCGGCCGACTTGGCTTTGCTGCTGTCATCTCGCCCGCGAGATAGCGGATGAGCGATGATTGGCACTCCGCCGGCCGCCCGAATCAACTTGATGGCGTCAATCGTGTCTGGCGCTCCCAGATTCGGAACGTAATAGCTGTGCCTTTTGGACCCTTCCCAAATCTCGTCGAAAACGTCGTTTCTGTGGGTGAAATAGCCCTTAGCCACTAGTGCGTCGGCAATTGCGGGTTTTCCCTGCGTTGCACTTTCGTCGAGTTGCGCGAGCACCTCATCCACCGTCACCGGGTAGTCTGGCGCGATTTTCTCGATCATCTTGATTAGGCGCTCCTTGCGAGAGACCAACGTTTTTGCCAGCGCCGCCGCAAACTCCGGGTGCTCGGGATTCGGCAGATAAGCCAACATGTGCACCGAAAAGGTTCGGCTCGCGCCGTTCTCGATATAGTGCGACTTAGTGGTCACCTCGATGCCGGGCACGAAGCCCAGCCCGAGTCGCTGCGCGGCTTCGGTTGCCTCTGCCCATCCAGCGGCGGTGTCGTGATCTGTCAGGGCCAGGATGTCGACGCCCCACTCCTTGGCGGTCTCAAAAACCGTGGTCACGCTCTCTTTGCCGTCTGATCTGGTGCTGTGTGAGTGAAGATCGATGCGCATGAGATGCTCCTTCGGTTGCTCTTTAGGTTAGCGGCTGCTGGCAGAATGAATGCATGAGCAATGACGCCAGACAACCCATCGAAGAACGTGGTCAGAACCGTTCGCAGCGACCAACCTCAGACGAGTTTCTTGCCTACATGGGCCAGGGCTGGGATGACACCCCAACGCCGCTCCCCTCGAAATCAAAGGTTGCCCCATTTGCCGCGGCACGTCGCGCCAAGGTTGCCGAGCGCTTTGACGGCCAACTGGTCGTCATCGATGCAGGCCCCAGCCTAGCCCGTAGCAACGACACTGAATATCGCTACCGCCCGCACAGCGCCTTCGCTCACCTGACCGGCTGGGGCGTTCACAGCGTGCCCGACTCGGTGCTGGTCATCGACGCTCGAGGCGGGGCCGCTTCGGCGACATCCACGATTTTCTTTCGCGAGACCGCTGGCAAAAACGTTCGCGAGTTCTTCAGCGACAGCCTGATTGGCGAGTTCTGGGTTGGCAAGCGTCCGAGCCTGGCCGAGGTGGCCGCTCTGCTCGACATTCAGACGAGATCGCTAAAGGAGTTGCCCGAGTTTCTCGCGACCAACACAGGTGCGATTACCCTCGCCGACATCGACCTGATTGAGTTCGTCAGCGAGCTTCGACTGGTCAAGGATGCCTATGAGATCGAGGAGATGCGGTCGGCCGTCGCCGCCACCATCACCGGTTTCGAGGCCGTTGCCCGCAAGCTGCCTGAGGCGGTCGGCCATGAGCGCGGCGAGCGCATGGTTGAGGCCGCATTCTTCGGGCAGGCCCGCGTCAACGGCAACGACATCGGCTACGAGACCATCGCCGCCGCCGGCTCGCACGCGTGCATTCTGCACTGGGTGATCAACGATGGCGCGATTAACGATGGCGACCTGCTGTTGCTCGACGCAGGAGTCGAGGTCGATAGCCTCTACACCGCGGACATCACCAGAACCCTGCCCGCCAACGGCAAGTTCAACCAGGTGCAACGCGAGATTTACGACGCCGTGCTGGCGGCATCCGACGCCGTTTTTGCGATGGCCAAGCCGGGTGTCACCTACAAAGAGATGCACGCAACCGCGATGCGCGCGACCGCAGAACACACTCACGCGTGGGGCTTGTTGCCTGGCACCGTCGAAGAGTCGCTTGACCTCAAGTTGCAGTTTCACCGCCGGTGGATGATTCACGGCACCGGCGGTGAAACTGCAACTTGAGGT
>JBEGJS010000164.1:0-4341 GCA_041184485.1 Actinomycetota bacterium
ACCCCGGCCGTCTTCTTGAACCAGCGCGGCGGGCGGCTCAGCCGTCAGAGCGCCTGGCAGATCATCGCCGACGCCGCCGCTGCGAGCGACCTGGCCGGCCGGGTCTCGCCGCACACCCTTCGTCACTCCTTCGCCACCCACTTGCTCGAGGGTGGGGCCGATGTGCGCGTGGTGCAAGAGCTGCTCGGACACGCATCCGTGGCAACCACTCAGATTTACACTTTGGTAACTGTTGACGCGTTGCGAGAGGTCTATGCGACCGCACATCCGCGCGCTCGGCGGTAGAGTATAGGCAGTCAGACTCGAGTGGGAGGTAGCGATGGCACAGGCAAACAGCCCCGCTAAAAAGTTTCCGGTTCCTAAGCCGTTGAAGCAACATGGCCCTGCCCGAATCATCGCGATGTGCAACCAGAAGGGCGGCGTCGGCAAGACCACGACCACCATCAGCGTTGCCGGTGCAATGGCCGAGTATGGCCGTCGCGTTCTGCTTGTTGACTTCGACCCTCAGGGCGCACTCTCTGCCGGTCTCGGCATCAACGCCCACGAGGCCGACCACACGGTCTATGACCTCATGCTCGACCGCAACCTAGACCCGCGCAAGGTCATTCAGAAGACCCGCATCGAGAACCTCGACGTGATTCCGGCCAACATCGAGCTCTCGGCAGCCGAAATGAAGCTGGTCAACGAAATCGCGCGCGAGAACATCCTCAAGAACATCCTGCGCAAGGTCTCTGGCGAGTATGACCTGATCATGATCGACTGCCAGCCCTCGCTCGGCCTGCTCACCGTCAACGCACTGACCGCGGCCGACGGCGTAATCATTCCGCTCGCCTGTGAGTTCTTCGCGCTTCGCGGTGTGGCCATCCTTGAAGAAATCATCAAGCGAGTGCAGGAGGGCCTGAACGTGACCCTGCAGCTCGACGGCGTGCTGGCGACCATGTACGACCCTCGCACCCTGCACTCCAAAGAGGTATTCGAGCGACTGCAGCAGGCGTTCGGCAAGAAGGTTTTCAACACCGTCATCAACAAGACCGTGAAGTTCCCCGACTCGTCTGTCGCTAGCGAGCCGATCACCACGTTTGCGCCAACATCTCAGGCAGCCGAGGCCTATCGCACCGTGGCTAGAGAGTTGGTTTCGCGTGGCTGTGCCCCATAACCAAGACGTTCTAGAGGCCGAGTCTTCTGGCTCCACTTTTTCGGTTTCCCTCGGCAATTTCGAGGGTCCATTCGACCTGCTGCTTTCGCTGATTTCGAAGCACCAGATGGACATCACCGAGATCACCCTCAGCAAGGTCACCGACGAGTTCATCGCCTACCTCAAGCAGCTTGACCAGGATGAAGAGCTCGAGCAGGCATCCGAGTTTTTGGTGATCGCCGCCACTTTGCTCGACCTCAAGATTGCCGGCCTGCTGCCCAAGGGCGAGGTCGTCGATGCCGAGGATGTCGCCCTGCTCGAGGCCCGCGACCTGCTGTTCGCCCGGCTGCTGCAATACCGCGCCTTCAAAGAGATCTCGACCTGGTTCGCCGCATCGATCGTGCGCGAGGACGCCCGGTTTGCCCGCAGCGTGCGCCTCGAGGAGCGCTTCGGTCAGGCCAAGCCAGAACTCGTTTGGGCTACGACTCTTGAGGAGTTTGGCCGCATTGCCGAGGAGGCGCTCACCCCCAAAGAGATTCCCTCGGTCGGGCTCACCCACCTGCACGTCTCGAAGGTCAACATTCGCGAGCAAGCCGGCGAGGTCGTTGCGATTCTGCGGGCCAAGCGCAAGGTGTCGTTCTTCGACATCATCGCCGAGGTGCGCGACCGCGCCATCGTGATTGCCAGGTTCCTCTCGGTGCTCGAGCTCTATCGCCTGGCCGCAATTAACTTCACCCAGGATGGCCCGCTCGCCGACCTCTCGCTCGAGTGGGCCGACGACAACTTTGACGAAAACCGACTCGACACCCTTGGAGCCGAATATGACGAATGACCTGACCCCCGCCGAACTTGAGGCGCGACAGCTCAGGGGAGCGGTCGAAGCCGTCTTGATGGTGGCCGACGTTCCGGTATCCGTGGTCGCTCTGGCGGCAGCACTCGACACCCCCGTCGACGAGATCAAGACGGCGGTTCTTGCCCTCAAGGCCGAGTACGACGAGCCTCATCCGCGTGGTTTCGAACTGCGCGAAGTCGGCGGCGGCTGGCGAGTGTTCGTGCGCGAAGAGTTCGACTGGGCGGTGCGGCTGTTTTTGAGCAACGAGAACCCAAGCAAGCTCAGCCAGGCGGCCCTCGAGACCCTCGCGGTTGTGGCTTATAAGCAGCCAATCTCGCGCGGTCAGGTAGCCTCGATACGTGGGGTCAACGTCGACACCGTGATGCGCACCCTGCTAAGCCGCGGGCTAATCACCGAGCTGTACACCGACAGCGAGACCGGCGCAATCAACTACGGCACCACAGAGCTCATGCTCGAGGTGCTCGGCATTAACTCGCTGAGTGAACTGCCGCAAATCAGCCCATATCTGCCAGACGCGCAGACCTTATACGAAGAGAACTAGGTAATGACAGAAGAACAAGAGTCGGGCCCGATCCGACTGCAAAAGGCGCTAGCCAATGCCGGCGTCGCTTCGCGTCGAGCCTGCGAAGAGCTCATCGTGCAGGGTCAGGTAAAGGTCAACGGCAAGCTCGTGAAGGAGCTCGGCACTCGAGTCGACACCTCGGTCGATAAGGTCACCGTGCGCGGTGTGCCCGTGCAGTTCGACACCACCCGCATCTACCTGGCGCTAAACAAGCCGGTCGGCACCATCAGCTCTATGGCCGACGAGGAGGGTCGCCCAGACCTCAACGAGTTCGTCGTCGACTACGACCGCGTGTTCAACATCGGGCGCCTCGACGTCGAGACTTCTGGCCTGTTGCTGCTAACCAACGACGGCGACCTCGCGCACCGGCTGGCGCACCCGAGCTTCGGCATCGAAAAGACCTACCTGGCCAAGGTCAACGGCCTCATGGGCAACCCCGAGATCGACCAGCTGCTGGCCGGTTTCGAACTCGAGGATGGCTTCATTCAGGCCGACCGTGCCCGCCTGGTCGACCACACCAAGACCCAGACCCTCGTCGAGATCGTGCTGCACTCTGGCAAGAACCGCATCGTGCGTCGCATGTTCGAGCACATCGGATTCCCCGTGCACGAGCTGGTTCGCAAGCAGTTCGGGCCGATCTTCTTGGGTGGCCTCAAGCCTGGCCACACGCGCCAACTGAATAAACTTGAGATGGGTGCGCTGCTAAAGGCCGCATCGGGTGAACCGGTGCGCAAGCCGCGCCCGGCACCGACCAAGGCCTCGGCCAAGGGTGGAGCCAAGAAGAACGTTAGAACCGCAGGCAAGGCCGGCGGAGCAGCAAAACCGAGCGGCGCGAAGTCGAACGGCGGTAAGGCACAGAAGAGGCAAGCACGATGATCAGAGCCGTTCGCGGAGCGATTCAGCTAGACAGCGACGAGCGTGAGCACCTGCTCAAGTCAACGGCCGAGCTTCTGGCCAAGACCCTGCACGCCAACGAGATCGAGGTCGACCAACTCGTCTCGATCATCTTCACCGCAACCCCGGATGTCACCAGCGAATTTCCAGCGCTCGCGGCACGCGAACTCGGACTTGTCGATGTGCCGCTTATGTGTGCCGTCGAGATGGACGTCGCCGGGGCCATGCCTCGAGTTATTCGTCTGATGGCATACTTCAACACCTCCAAGAGCCGCCAAGAGATCCAGCACATCTACCTCCGCGGAGCCAAGGCGCTCAGGTTGGACATCGCGCAGTGAACCAATTGCGCACCACCGGCACCGTCAAGATCGTTGGCGCCGGGCTACTAGGCACAAGCATCGGGCTGGCCCTGCGCCAGTCTGGGGCAGACGTCGTGCTGGCCGACCAGTCGAAGGCGAGCGTCGCGCTCGCCGTCGACTACGGGGCGGGCAGGGCAGCAACTGCCACCGATGAGCCGGCACTCATAATCGTGTGCGTGCCGCCAGATCAGGTGGCCGAGATCGTAGAGCGCGAGCTTGCGGCATCGCCGCGGGCCATCGTGACCGACGTCGCCAGCGTCAAGGGCGAAATTCTTGAGTCGCTGCGCGCCGCTGGTGTGCCGCTGCAAAACTATGTCGGATCACATCCGATGGCCGGCCGAGAGCGCGGAGGGGCAATCAGCGGCCGTGCCGACCTTTTCTTCACCATGCCCTGGGTGCTCGCGATTCACGAAGGCGCGAACCCTGCCGCTGTCGCCGCGGTTGAGGCGCTCGCGCTCGACCTCGGCGCAACGCCGATTCGCACCACCCCCGAGGCTCACGACCGAGCGGTTGCACTGGTCTCGCACGTGCCGCAGCT